>NZ_JACNDU010000010.1:0-187653 GCF_017351735.1 Pseudomonas sp. FW300-N2A2
TATCTGCGTATGCAGGTAGGGGTTTTGTTTTAGTAGAAGTCACCAATTTTGCTGGCACGTTACAACGTAACGGGCTGGTCACAGAATTTCTTGACGACCATAGAGCATTGGAACCACCTGATCCCATCCCGAACTCAGCAGTGAAACGATGCATCGCCGATGGTAGTGTGGGGTTTCCCCATGTGAGAGTAGGTCATCGTCAAGATTGAATTCCGAAACCCCTGTCTGCTAACGCAGACAGGGGTTTTGTCGTTTCTGGCTCGCTAATATCCCGATAGGCCGCCTTCAAGAAACAAAAAAGCCAGCCCCTGAACATCAAGGGCTGGCTTTTTTGTATGCCGAGTATTTAGAACTGGTAGCTCACTGTGGCGGTTTTCGATCAGTTGCCCACCTGGCGCACAAATTGATTGAGCACATCGCTCAAAGCTCCGGCGGCAATGTTGTAGCGCTGGCTGCTGACTGCCGCTCCAACGTCACCCACCATCGGGTTCGGTAGCGCAGTTGCACTGGCAAGGTTTGCGGAAGGATGGCCAGCAGTTTGTCGGTGTCCTCCAACCGGAAGACACCGGACAGCCGCAAGTCGGCGATATCTGTTGCGCACGTCAGATAACCAAGGCGGTAGCGCCCGACCTCATGCAGGAAATCGCCAAGACGCATGTTGCGGGTGACGATCAGACCGTCGACCCAGGCGCCGACATCCATGGCCTGCGGTGGTGCCAAACGTGCCCGCTGATGATCAATCACATAGTTCTGACCGGCCTGCACCTGAATCGGCATGCCATCGGCAGGCAGTGGTGAATGGATCGCGACCATGCCGCTGGTCACGCTGAGCCGCGTGCAGTCCGCTTCCAGGCGAAGGATGAAACGTGCGGCGACGCCCTCATACACACCGTGGTGACTGTGCACGCGTAGCGGTCGATCCAGTGAAGATCCTTCATCGGCCCCGCCGCACGTCACGATGATTTCGCCACGGGTCAGTTTGATCAGGCGCTGGTGCGCGGTGTAGTCCAGATCCACTGAGCTGGCGGTGTTCAGTTCCAGTCGCGTGCCATCCGGCAGCTGGAAACCACGGCGCTCGCCCGTAGCGGTGGCGAAATCCGCGGTCCACTGTTGCCAACCCGTCAGATCCCTGCCGAGCCATGCTGCCGATCCCATCAACAACGCACCCGACAACAGTTTCAAGGCCTGACGCCTGCCCAGTCCTTGAGCACTGTTTTCCAGCGTGTTGAAGGCAACGTGGGCACCGGGTACCGCATACAGATTGTTGCTGAGTTCAGCGTGCAGCGACTGCACCCGTTGCCAGGCCAGTTCGTGCTCCTGATGTTCTGCCCGCCAGACATCGCATTGCTGGCGCAGCCTGGAATTGCTCGCGTTGTTTCGCAAGCGCAGCAGCCAGTGGATGGCTTGTTTGACCACCTGTTGATGAGGTTCGCCACGCCGACCCAGTGCAGGATTATCCACAGGCATCATGTTGGGTACCGCAGCAGGTAGCAGTGATAGAGCGCATCAGCGACATAGCGCTCCACCGAACGTCACAAATGATAATTACTCGCATTGTTGTCAAGGGTCGGGGAATTTGCAACTGCCGCTCGAACAACCGTCATCACACCAATGCTACTCAAGCGCTCTAGCACGCCGTTCGGCGGGTATCTGACGGAAATACCGGTCATTTCGTACATGCCCCTAAGATTTATCCCGCCTGTGCCGACAGACTGGTGAGACATGCGTGCACCAAAGTAGAGCGGCCATAGAGCCGCTTGAGCTGTACATGGAATGTTGCAACCCGGAACGCATCCCCACTTTCTGCATAGAAGCCCTATGAAATGAATCTCAAGTTCAGCCATAAAATCCTGTTGGCCGCCTCCGGCGTCGTGGTGCTGGCTTTTGCGTTGTTCACTTTGTACAACGACTATCTGCAGCGAAATACCATTCGGCAAAACCTCGAATCCTCCGTTCAACAAGCCGGCGACCTGACCGCCAGCAGCGTGCAGAACTGGATGAGCGGCCGCGTGCTGGTGCTGGAAAACCTCGCGCAAAACGTCGCTCATCAAGGCGCCAATGCCGATCTGCCGGGGCTGGTTGATCAGCCGGCCTTCACCTCCAACTTCCAGTTCACGTACGTCGGCCAGACTAATGGCGTGTTCACTCAGCGCCCTGACGCGAAGATGCCGGATGGCTACGATCCGCGTCAGCGTCCCTGGTACAAGCAAGCGGTTGTCGCTGACAAAACCATGCTGACCCCGCCTTACATGGCGGCCGTCGGTGGGTTGGTCGTGACCATCGCCATGCCGGTGAAAAAGAATGGCGAGTTGCTTGGCGTGGTCGGCGGTGACCTGAGCCTGGAAACCCTGGTGAAGATCATCAACTCGGTGGACTTCGGCGGCATTGGCCATGCGTTTCTGGTCAGTGCCGACGGCCAGGTGATCGTCAGCCCGGACAAAGACCAGGTCATGAAGAACCTGAAGGACATCTACCCCAACGCCGGCCTGCGCATCGAGAAGGGCAATCAGCAAGTCACCCTGAACAATCAGGAACGCATCCTCTCGTTCACCCCGGTCAACGGTTTGCCGAATGCTGCGTGGTACATCGGTCTGTCGATCGATAAGGACAAGGCCTACGCACCATTGAGCCAATTCCGCACCTCGGCGTTGATCGCGATGTTTATCGCTGTCACCGTCATTGCGGTGCTGCTGACCCTGCTGATCAACGTGCTGATGCGCCCGTTGACCACCATGGGTCGTGCGATGCAGGACATCGCCCAGGGCGAAGGCGACCTGACCCGTCGACTGTCCGTGGAAAGCAAAGATGAATTCGGCGAACTCGGCGGCTCCTTCAACCAGTTCGTGGAGCGAATTCACGCGTCGATTTCCGAAGTGTCCTCGGCAACCCGGCAGGTCCATGACCTGTCGCAACGGGTGATGGCCTCGTCCAACGCGTCGATCGTCGGTTCCGACGAACAAAGTGCGCGCACCAACAGCGTGGCGGCGGCGATTAACCAGTTGGGCGCCGCCACCCAGGAAATCGCCCGCAACGCCGCCGACGCTTCGCAGCATGCAAGCGGCGCGAGCGAGCAGGCCGATGACGGTCGTCAGGTGGTGGAAAAAACCATTCTGGCCATGACCGAGCTGTCGCAGAAAATCAGCCTGTCGTGCACGCAGATCGAAACCCTGAACGCGAGCACCGACAACATCGGGCACATTCTCGATGTGATCAAAGGCATCTCCCAGCAGACCAACTTGTTGGCGCTCAACGCCGCCATTGAAGCGGCACGCGCCGGTGAAGCCGGTCGTGGTTTTGCGGTGGTGGCGGACGAGGTACGCAACCTGGCGCATCGCACGCAGGAGTCGGCCGAGGAGATTCACAAGATGATCACGTCGCTGCAGGTCGGCTCACGAGAAGCGGTGACCACCATGAACGCCAGTCAGGTCTCCAGCGAAGAGAGCGTTGAAGTGGCGAACCAGGCGGGTCTGCGTCTGGTCAGCGTGACGAAGCGCATTGGCGAAATCGATGGGATGAACCAGTCGGTGGCGGCAGCGACCGAGGAGCAGACGGCGGTGGTGGAAACCCTCAACGTCGACGTTAACCAGATCAATCTGCTGAATCAGCAGAGCGTGGCCAACCTCAATGAAACGTTGAAGGATTGCGATGCATTGTCGTTGCAGGCGAATCGGTTGAAGCAGTTGGTTGATAGCTTCAAGATCTGATTCAGGTTTGTCAGACCGCGTTATCGTTCAATCGCGAGCAGGCTCGCTCCCACAGGGATCATCATTGTTCATATGGGCTGTGTTCAATGAAGGTCCAATGTGGGAGCGAGCCTGCTCGCGATAGCGATGGATGAATCACCGTCGAAGTAAAGTCCTACGCAAACAACTTCAACACATTATTCATCGCATCATCGGCAAACCCCTGCACAAAATCCTTGAACCCCGGCAGCGCCTCGGCGCCACCCTGAGCCGGCTCGGCGATGATGGTCCATGTTGCTCGGGACTTGCCTTCACCCAGCACCTCAACCGTCATCGCCGCCCACAAATTGGCCACGCCCAAGGTGTTGTAGATCGTGGTCCAGGTCATGCTCCGCGCCTGGTCATCCCGCGAATTGAGTTGCTCGACCACCAGGTTGCCGTCCTTGAAAAATTTCTTGCGCAGCGATGACACGCCTTCGCCGGTCGTCTCGATGTGCGACAACGCCGGGATGAATTGATCGAAGCCGGCAAAGTTGCCGACCACCGCCCAGACTTTTTCGGCCTGCGCCGGCACGTCCACCGAAGACACGACGAGGCAGCCTTGCGGGTTTTTGATCAGGGTATCGGGTTGCAGGTTTTTCATGGTTTTGCTCCGCTTGAGTGATTCAGATGAAGTTGATTTCTTTGAGGTAGTCGCAGCCGCGACGCAGCAGCGCCGGGGATTTTTCCGGGTAGTGCGCGCCCATCTGCCGCACGCCGGCCTGAGCGTTGTCATGGCCGATCATCGAGATGTCGCCGATGTCTTCTTCGAAGCCGTTGAGGTAAAAACCGAGCACGCCGAACAGCGCGTTGTCGCTATCGACCCGGCCCAATTGCTGCTGCCAGTCGGAGACGCTGACCATGGAGAATTCCCGACCCGCCTCACGGAAGGACGCGACGTAATCGTCCCAACTCAGCGGCTCGGGGTTGTGCAGGTTGAACACCGCTTTTTCCGCTGAATATCGGCTGGCGTGGAAGGCGATGAAACGGGCGAGAAAGTCCACCGGCATCAGGTCGAAATTCAACGCGAACTCCGGCACCTGGCCGAGCTGGATCGAGCCTTTGAGCATCAGCATCAAACGGTTTTTGTGCGGCTGGCAGACGCCGCTCAAGCTGTTGAAACTGATGTTGCCGGGGCGGTACAGATTGACCCGAACCCCGCGCTCCCGAGCCCTTTCCAGGATCCGTTCGCCGACCCACTTGGACAGGTTGTAGCCATTCTTGATGTAGATCGGCGGGGTCTGCGCGGCGGGCAGTTCGAGCACCCGGCCATCCGCGGAAATCGTGCTCGAAGCCGACAGCGTCGAGACGAAATTGAAGATTTTTTTACTGCGTCCTTCGCACAGGCGCAGGCACTCGAAGATTGGCTCGACGTTGTCCCGCGCCAGCGACTCGTAATCCAGCACGTGATTGACGTTGGCGGCGTTGTGCACCAGCGCGCCGTACTCGCGATCCAGGCGCTCATAAACATCCACCGCAAGCCCCAGCGAGGGCTGTGTGATGTCCGCCGAGTAAACCCGCACCCGGCTCAAATCCAGATGCTCCAGGCGGTTTTCCCGCAACGCGTGGGCGAAGCGTTCCGCCGCCGATTGCCCGCTGCCATCGCGCACCAGACACGCCACTTCGCTGGCGCCCCACGCCAACAACGCTTCGACAATATGCACACCGACAAAACTGTTGGCGCCGGTGACGATCACCTTGTGTACATCACCCATGCGACTGACGGGCAGCGGCTCGATATCCAGCTCGCGGAAGGCATCCGCCATGGCCTGTTCACTCAGCACTTCCTCTGTGCCGGAGCCGCGCACCAGTGTCGCCAGTTTCGCGATGGTCGGCAGTTCGATGAAGCGGTTGATCGAGATGCTGCGACCGAACTCTTCACGCAGGCGCAACAGCATGCGCGACAGCAGGATCGAGTGGCCGCCCAAATTGAAGAAACTTTCGTCGGTGGAAATGTCGCTGGACGGCAACTCCAGCAGCTCGGCCCAGATCTCCAGCAGCAGCGCTTCATCGGCACTGGCCGGCAAGCGTCGCTCGGTGTTTTCGGCGATGCTGACGGGCAGCTCCAGCAGGGCCTTACGATCGACCTTGCCGTTGCTGGCAAATGGCATGCTCGCCAGTTCGGTCCAGGCGGTGGGCTGCATGTAGTCCGGCAGAAACTGGGTGGCGTGTGCTTTCAGCGCTTCACGCGCCGCGCCGGGTAGCGCTTCCTGAGGCTGGGCGAGGAACGCCAGAATCCGCCGTTGGTTGTCGATGACCACGGCCACCTGGCGGTACAGCTGACTGTCGCGCAGGCAACGTTCGATCTCCTCCGGCTCGACCCGAAAGCCGCGAATTTTCACCTGATTGTCCCGGCGTCCGCACAACTCGATGCCAGCGTCGGTCCACTTCGCCATGTCGCCGGTGCGGTAGGCCCGCAGGTGCTCACCGCTCGGCAGGCTCACGTTCAAATAGCGCTCGGCGGTCTGTTGCGGGTTGTTCAGATAACCCAGGCACACACCGGGCCCGACGATGTACAACTCGCCGACGGTCTGTTCGACCACCGGTTGAAAATCCTCGTCGAGAATCAGCACCTGACTGTTGGCAATAGGCGCGCCGAGGGTGCGATTGGTGTCGCCGGCGCGCAGTTGTCGCGCGGTGATCAGCACCGTCGCTTCGGTCGGGCCATAGAGGTTGTAGAGGTTGCCCTGGCGGGTGAGCTGCTCGATGACATAGGGCTCGCACACATCACCACCGGTCATCACATGATCCAGCACCTGCAACTGCTCCAGCGGCAGAATGCTCAACAAGGCTGGTGGCAGAAACGCGTGGCTCAAGCGTTGGTGGCGGATCAGTTCCACCAGTTGCAGCGGATCACGGCGTTGATCGTCGCTGGGCACGATCAGCTCGGCGCCCTGCAACAGGGTCGGGAAAATATCGATCAGCGACGAGTCGAAACTCAACGACGAAAACTGCAGCGCCCGGCTCTGCTCCGTCAGTTGCACATAGTCGGCGTACCACGCGGTGAAGTGCGCGAGGTTGGCCTGGCTGAGCAACACGCCTTTGGGATGGCCGGTGGTGCCGGAGGTGTAGAGCGCCATGCACGGCGCATCGAGGTCCGGGCGCTGGCGCATCAATGGTTGGTCGAGATCCACGCTGTCGATGGCGATCGCGCTGATGTCCAGGCTGAGCATCTCGGATGCAAGAGGATGCTGCCCGTCGTGCAGCAGCAACACCGCACCGGCATTCGACAGAATGTAGTGCTGACGTTGCAGCGGATGGCTCGGCTCCAGCGGCAGATACACCGCGCCGCTGCCGAGAATCGCCAGAATCCCCGCATACAACGCGCTGCATTTCGGCAGGCAAATGCCGATCACCCACGGCCCGTCGAGTTGTTCGAGCATTGGCTGCAAACGCTGCTGGATGGAGCGGCTGTGAGCATGCAGCTGGCGATAGCTGAGGGACGTGCCGGCAAGGTTCAGCGCCGGTCTTTCGGCGGACTGCATGAAGCGCTGCTCAAGCCGCTCGATCATCGGCACTTGCGCGAGTTGCAGCAACCGAGGATCAGCGGTGGAATTGAGCCGATGGACGAAGGCCAGGCGCTCCAGGAACCGCAGGCTTTCTAGCCGCTCGAAATGCACCGGGGTCGCTGGCTCGGCCAATAGAAAATAGTCGGCGTCCCGCGAAAAACGACTGACCAGCAGCGCTACATGATCTACCAGTTCCGCTACCGCCCGCACACGCAATGCCTGGCCGTTGCCCGAAGGTTCGTCGGCAATCGGCACGCGCGTGAGCAGCGTCGAACCGTGCAGGCATAGCAAGTCCAACGTCACAAGACCTGAAGTTTGCGGTTCGCCGATGCCCAGTTGCAGCGTCAGTCGCGATGTCGCGCCGAAGTCCTCTAACGGCAGGCTTGTGTCGTCGATCAGCAAATCGAACGGTCCCGCCGCAGGCTGACCAACTGCCTCAAGCCGCATCAGTGAATGACCGTGTTGTTCGAGCTCCAGCGCCAGGTCGGTCAGGGCCTGGCTCTGCCCGATGAGCAGAATGTCGAGACGTCTCATGATGTGCTCCTCGTTAAACCAGGTAGTCGCTCAGGGCTTCTTGAACGCACGGCGAATCGAGCAGCGAACTGCTGCGGAAAAACCGCACGATGTTGGCGACCAACGGGTGATGGCGGTTGATCGGGAAGGCCAGTCCCGACACCTCGCGCTTGAGTGCGGCGCGCGCGGCTTCGCTGATCTGCAAGGAATCGATCAGGCGGAAGTCGAACGACTTCTGAATGTCGTTGGTCAGGTAATGGCCGATGAACACCGGCAAAATCTGCGCGATGCATTGGCGGTCTTCTTCGCTTGCGGTGTGCCAGTAGATGCGCACCAACCGCGCCCAGAAGCCGGAGTGACGACCCTCGTCGAGCAGATGGTCAGCCATCAATCCCTTGATCGATTGCTTGACCGTGTCGTCCTTGGCAAACGCCGCCACGTCGCCGGTGACGGTGTTTTCGGCGATGGCTACGCAGATCAATTCCACGGCACTGCGCAGGTGTTCCGGTGCGAGTGCCACGGCGGCCGGAATCGCCCGGCTCAGTTCGATTTCATCCGGCAGGTCGATGGGTGTGATGCCCGTCATGGCGACGGTTTGCTGCATGAAATCCATCGCCACCAGCGCGTGGTAATCCTCGTCCACCACCACGGTCATGGCGTCGTACCGGCAGGCGAACGGGAAGGCCACGGCAAAGCGGTTCTTGGCGATGCTGCGCGCGGTTTTGTCGACGATCTCGGTTTCGAAAATCACCACGTCGTTGATGAATTTGTAGAGCGTCTGCACCAGGGCGAAATCCCGTTGCTCCGGGCATTCGCGCAGAAAGGTTTCGCTCAATACCAGCGGTTGGCGACTGAGCGGGTAGATCAGCTTTTCGTCGTTCTCCAGCACGCGGCGCGGTCGGGTGCGGATGGTCGCGCGGCTTTCCCAGGCGTCGGCGAAGGATTGGTAGTCGGCGGCATTCATGCGTTCACCTCCGCCAACGGCTCGCTCATGCTCAGACGCAGGCCGTCCCACAGGGCAATGCGGCTTTCCACGGCGGCGAGGGCGCTGGCGTAGACGTCTTCTTCGCGTTGCGGATCGCCATTGACCAATCGCGCGAGGAGTTTTTCCGCTGCCGGGCCGTGGTCTTCGGAATCGACTTCGATGTGCCGTTCCAGGTAGTAACGAAAGGTCGGCGCTTGCTCAATGCCGATGCCCCAATCGTCGAGAATCCGCTGGAACATCTGCGGAATCACGCTCTCACGACCGTGCAAAAATGCCGCTGCAACACTGTGGCCGGGTGCATGCAGCGCGGTGTGCAAGGTGTGGCGCACGAACTGCGCAGCGGCCGGGTCAACGTCCACGCTCTGCAATGCCACGTCATAACTCACGCCTTCTTGCTGCAGCGCCACGAAGCGTTCGATGACGGCCGTGCTGGCCCCCACTTCGCGCATCGCATCGAGGTACAACTCGAAATGGCTGTAATGGCCGTGGGCCGGACGATCATCGGACTCTTCACCAAGCACGATCTCGTTGATCAGGCGCGCCGCTTGCGGATCGCTCGGCGGCAGCCAGGGCAACTGAACGCAGGTCAGTTCCTGTTGCAGGCGCTTGGTCAGCGACATGAAATCCCATACCGCAAACACATGGGATTCCATGAAGCGTTGAAGTACCGAAAGCGAATGTATTTCAGAGAAAATCGGGTGCGCGCTAAGTTCTGCTTTCTTCTGATTAAGACGGTCTTTAGTCGATTTCATGGCGAGCCTATAAGTGGTCCGGAGTGAGGTGTGATCAATAACTAATGAGTGCTTTAAGAAGTCTGATGGCGAGCGGATGCCTCAAATGAATTGATCGGTATTAGTTGCATGTAAGTCTTATGGCTAAGGGGTTGCAGCCAGTAGCCAGTAGTGGCGGAGAAAAACTAATACACGAATAAAGTGCTGGGCAAGTTATTTTTATACTATTTTAAAGTTTAACTTTTTCGAGCGTGACAAGTTTCAATAAGACTTTTTGAATAAGTTTTATTTGGGCGTAGTTGCTCCTTTCGGCTTATATAAGTCGAAATCGAAATAAAGAGTGAATGCCTCACTCGAAGCAACTTTCTAAGGGTGATCGTTAGTGTGATTTGAGGGGTGGAAGTTGGCCGGGACGCCGATGCTTCCTTTCCCGTGGCAAGACTCCTTCCTTAGGTTCTTGATGCGGGGACTGCGCCGCTCATGCGGTGCGTCGCCCGTTTGTTATTCGTTGGCAGCCCAAGAGTGAGCGTAAATCAAGGCAGCCGCTATCACCGACGCGTCATAGGGTCAGTGCAAGGGGCGGGTTTGGCAGAAAGGATGTGCAGGCGCGGCAAGCGCGGGCGAGCAGGTCGACCTGCTCGCGCCGTTGCCGGGGTGATTTATTTCGAGGTTTTTCTGCTTTGTGCTTCGGGGCTTTCGAGATAGCGGGTGATGACCTCGACGCCTCGGTTGAGGTGATGTTCGAGCAGCTTCACCGAACGCTCGATGTCGCGGTCTTCCACCGCCCGCAGCAGCGCACGGTGATCTTCCTGGGACAGTTTGCCCAGGCCCATGGCTTCCAGGTTGAAGCGCAGGAAGCGTTCCTCTTCGTTCAGTCCGTCTTCGACCAGCCTCAAGAGCCGACGGTTAGGCGCCTTGCAATACATCGACATGTGGAACAGGCGGTTCAGCCGGCCGATTTCGGTGTAATCGTGTTCCGTTTCCAGTTCGTCGATGTAGCGGGCGGCCTGCTCGAAGTCTTCGTTGGTGAGCAAAGGGATCGACAGGCGCAGGGCTTCGGACTCCAGAAGGATGCGCAATGCGTAAGTCTCGACGGCGTCGCCCTGAACCAGTGGCGCGACCACCGCACCTTTGTGGGCGACCACGTTAAGCAGCGCATGGGCTTCGAGCTGGCGCAAGGCTTCACGGACCGGCATGCGGCTGACACCGAACAGGTCGGCCAGGTCTTGTTGGCGAAGGGCCGTGCCGCAAGGAATGCGACCATCGAGAATGGCGGCACGCAGGGTCTCTTCGATGACCGAGCGGGCCAAATGCGCGGGAATCGGCCCGTTGACCTTGATACTGCTGAGAGGGTTGGGCTTCTGTGTCACTACAACGCACCCTGAATGACTGAGATAATTTGGATCCAAGAGGACACTAGTGACTGCCTGACAGGTTGTCAAACGCACACAGGGTCACACTTCAAGTTTAGTCGGCCCGCAGTGATCTCACCGTGCCATTGTTATTTAACAGGCTAACCTTCAACATCAATCGATTCCACCTGCCCACCCTGGATGCCTCGCATTGGCGGCACGTTTCGCGATCCCTCGGACCTTGCGCTGGTTGTGCTGCGCGTTGCTGCTGGCCGGTGTCATTTCGGGCGGCCTGCACGCCGACTGGGATTTTTCCCTGATCAGCCGTCGGGCGCAGGCGTTGTACGGGCCATTGGGCGAGGGTCAGCAGCGCATCGATGCCTGGCAGCAATTGTTGGCAACGCAGAAGCAACTCAGTGAGCTGGACCAGCTCAATGTGGTCAACCAATTCTTCAACAAACAGATGCGCTATGAAGAGGACATCGACCTGTGGCACGAGGTCGATTATTGGGAAACCCCGATCGAAGCCCTGTGGAAAGGCGCCGGTGATTGCGAAGACTTCGCCATCGCCAAGTATTTCAGCCTGCGCCGCCTCGGCGTTTCCAGTGACAAGTTGCGCATTACTTACGTAAAGGCCCTGAGCCTCAATCGCGCGCACATGGTGCTGACCTACTACGCCAGCCCCGACGCCATGCCGCTGGTGCTCGACAGCCTGATCGATGCGATCAAGCCCGCCAGCCAACGTACCGATCTGTTGCCCGTCTACGCTTTCAATGCCGAAGGCTTGTGGTTGCCGGGTGCCAAGGGCAACAAGAAAGTGGGCGATACCAAGCGGTTGTCCCGTTGGCAGGATGTGTTGAAGAAAATGCAGGCGGAAGGATTCCCGGTCGAAACGATTAACTAGGAGCACGCGCTCAGATGTCTTTGTTCAAACAGCTATTGATCGCTATTTGTCTGTTCCTGGTGGTCGCCTTCACCGGCAGCTTCATGGTCAGCCTCGAGAGCTCGCGCACCCAGTACGTCAACCAGTTGCGCTCCCACGCCCAGGACGCCGCGACGGCGTTGGCGCTGTCGTTGACGCCGAACATCGATGACCCGGCGATGGTCGAGCTGCTGGTCAGCTCGATCTTCGACAGCGGTTACTACGCGAGCATCCGCGTGGTCGATCTGTCGAACGACAAGACGCTGGTCGAACGCAACGGCATCCCGGCGGTCACCAATGTGCCGGACTGGTTCATCAAACTGATCGGCCTGGAACCGGCGGGTGGCGATGCGATTGTCAGCCGTGGCTGGGAGCAGGCCGCGCGGGTCGAAGTGGTCAGCCATCCGATGTTCGCGCTGGCCAAGCTTTGGCAGAGCGCACTGGGCAGTCTCGGCTGGTTGCTGCTTTGCGGTGCGGTGAGTGCGGCGCTCGGTGCGTTGCTGTTGCGCCGGCAATTGAAACCGCTGGACTACATGGTCCAGCAATCCCACGCCATTGCCCGCCGCGAATTCCTCAGCCTGCCGGACCTGCCGCGCACACCTGAATTGCGCCGGGTGGTGCAGGCCATGAACCAGATGGTCGAGAAGCTCAAGGCGTTGTTCCAGGAGCAGGCCGAACGCAGTGAAAAACTGCGCGCCGAGTCCTATCAGGACAACCTGACCGGGTTGGCCAACCGGCGCTATTTCGAGATGCAATTGAACGCGCGGGTGAGCAATCCGGAGCAGGCGAGTTCGGGTTATTTGCTGCTGCTACGGGTCAAGGACCTCGCCGGGCTGAATCAGCGCCTAGGTGGTCAACACACCGATGATTTGTTGATAGCGGTCGGCGAGCAACTGTCCCGCGAGTGCGCCAAATACCCCGAAACGCTGAACCTTGTCACGCGGATCCGTGGTGGTGAATTTGCCGTGCTGGCGCCGGGATTGCTGCGCGCAGAAGCGCTGCAACTGGCGCAAAACCTCGACAGCGCCTTGGTCACCCTGCATGCGACCGGCGCCACCGACGTGGCCGCCGTGGCTTTCATCGGGCTGGCGCCGTTTGTGTATGGCGACGCCCCGCAAGCGGTGCTCGGGCTGGCGGATCAGGCACTGGCGCAGGCCGAAGGCCAGGGCGATTCCCGATGGGTGTGCCTGGACCGCGCAACGTCGGCCCCTGTCGGCGATGATCATCATGCCTGGCACAGCTTGCTCGATCTGGCGCTGAGTCAGCAGCGCTTCGAGCTGTATTTCCAGCCGGTGGTGGCCAGCCAGGACACGACGCTGGTGCTGCATTACAAAGTGCTTTCACGCCTGATCGACGAG
Source organism: Pseudomonas sp. FW300-N2A2 (assembly GCF_017351735.1). Lineage (NCBI taxonomy): Bacteria > Pseudomonadati > Pseudomonadota > Gammaproteobacteria > Pseudomonadales > Pseudomonadaceae > Pseudomonas > Pseudomonas sp. FW300-N2A2. The sequence continues at coordinate 13,093 of NZ_JACNDU010000010.1, forward strand.
CAGGGCCAGGCGATCCCCGCCGGCCGGTTCTTGCCGTGGCTTGAGCGTTTCGGCTGGGCCGCGCGCCTGGACCGCCTGATGCTGGAGCGGGTGCTCGAGCAGATGGCCGACCATGAAGCGTCGTTGGCGCTGAACCTGTCCTCGGCGACGCTGGCCAATCCGCAGGCGCTGAGTCAACTCTTCGATATTTTGCGGGCTCATTCCAGTTTGGGGTCGCGGCTGACGCTGGAGATCGGCGAGGAACAACTGCCGGAGCAGACTGAGCTGGAAGAGCTGACACGGCGACTACGTGAACTCGGATTCTCGTTGAGCCTGCAACACTTTGGCGGGCGCTTCAGCATGATCGGCAACCTGGCACGGCTCGGGTTGGCGTATTTGAAGATCGACGGCGTTTACATCCGCGCGATTGATCAGGAGAGCGACAAGCGTTTGTTCATCGAGGCGATTCAGCGGGCGGCGCACAGCATCGACTTGCCGTTGATTGCCGAGCGGGTCGAGACGGACGGGGAGCTGGCGGTGATCCGCGAGATGGGGATTTACGGTGTGCAGGGGCAGTTGTTTGGTGAGCCCAAGCCTTGGGAGTGATCAGATCTGAAGATCGCCATCGCGAACAACCCGGTAAACACTGTAGGAGCCGGCTTGCCGGCGATGGCGTCAGCACAGAAAACGACAAAGGTTGGATCAGATCAACCCCGAATCATCCTCATCCACCAGATTACTCAACCCACCCAACGCTTCCCGGGCCTGTGACCGGTCCATCAGTTTGGCCTGTGCGGCGGCCGGCAGGTCGGTGACGCGGATCACGCCCTTATCGGTCAGCACCTGAATCAGGTCGTCGAGTACCCGGATCATGTCCAGGTCACTTTGCCTCAATTGCTTGAGTTGTTTGATTTGCTGAAGTTGTTTGTGGCTGGTCGCCATGACTTCGCTGGCAAACCAGGCTTGAAGATCGGGATGGTCGGCCGGGAGTATTTCGGTAGACCCGGCATAGGCCTCGGTTTCCACGCGCATCAGTTGGCCGTCTGCATTGCGTTGCACGTAGAACATTGAGCATCCCTCATGAATGACCCGCATAGGTCTGTCAGCAGCATAGCCAACGGAGCGGTGCCTTGATGTCAGGCCGTGGCAAAACATGCTTATGAACTAAGTAACTAATTGATTTAAAAGATATATACGAAACAACTAAACGTCTGTTCGTTAATTGCCAGGGTAAATGGTCCGCTTATTGCTCCGTTGTTACTTGTGTTCGTGATGTTGTCAGCGACTGAATGAGCCTGCCATTCGGCGCCAAAATGAGCGGCCGTTCAGGCTTGAGTGGATAATCGCGCGCCGTCCGGTCGAGCCGTTTTTTCGGTGAATGCATGCATAGATCTGCAGCCAAAAAAACAGCGCCAAGTCAAAAAAATGGCGATTAAAAAATAATTTTGATCGCGATTAAGTATTACGCTAGTGTAGTTCAAAATATTGACGATATCATTTTAGTGGCTCACCTCGACGGACCGTCACGAGCTTCGTGTTCTATCTCAGTAAGCGCCTCGGGCAGTCTATGAATCGTACAGACGATATATCGAACCTGTTCAACAGGTTCGGGGCAAGTGCGGACAGCTATCTCGAATTCGATAGCCATTTTGACTACAAAGAAAAGCCGTTGGCGCTGGTGCCGACTACGCCTGTGTCCGTGGTGATTGAAGCCCCTCAGGCCGCTATTGAGGTGGTTGAAGCCGCACCGGTCGAGCGCGCGCTCCATGACGAGGCTGAACTGCCGCCCGTCAAAATCCCCCAGGTTGCTGCGCCGCTTCGCCATTTACTGGCCGAGGTCGCGCTGGCGCGTCAGGCAGAAGCGCAGGCACGCAACGAAGAGGCGCTGCGCCAGGTGCTGCCTCATGGCCGTCCGAGCAAAACCAAGGCGCATGTCATCGCGTTGATATCGGGCAAGGGCGGTGTTGGCAAAAGCACCCTGGCCTCGGCGCTGGCCACCCTGTTGCGGGTTGAGCACGGTCAGACGCTGGCCATCGACCTCGATCCGCAAAATGCCTTGCAGCATCACCTGGGTGCCGAGCCGGATGTAGCGGGCATGGCCAACGCCAGCCTGCAGGGTGAAAACTGGAATTCACTGCTGTTGGCCGGGCCGGCAGGCTCATTGTTGCTGCCTTATGGTGCGGTCACTGAAGATGAGCGCCGGACGCTGGAACGCTATCTGGAAAACGATCGATTCTGGCTGGCCCGTCAGCTGGCGAACATGGCGCTGGGCGAAAACGACGTGGTGATTCTCGACACACCACCGGGTCGTACGGCTTACCTGGACCAGGCCTTGATGGTGGCTGATCAGGTGCTGGTGGTGGTGACCGCCGACGCCGCGTGCTTCCTGACACTGGACCCGATGCAGCGCTTGCTCGACGAACGCAAGGCCCGGGGGCAGGCTCCGCAGTGCAATTACTTGATCAATCAGTTCGACGCCTCCCGAGCGTTTTGCCGGGATATGCAAGAGGTGCTCAAGCGCCGTCTCGGTAATGATCTGCTGGGGGCCGTGGCGCTGGATCACAGCATCGGTGAGGCGTTGGCGTACGGTCAAAACCCATTGCTGGAACCGGGCTTTTCCCCGGCCTGCCGAGACATGCGAGTCCTGAGTGACACGCTCAAGGTGCAATTGAAATCGATGGATATCGCGGAGTCGTACGCTTCGTGATTACAGCCTCAGCTCCCGATACCGAAGCCCTGACGCGATCGCAGCGTTGGGCGCAGGCGCTGTCCGAACGCGTGGACAGTTTGCCCAAGGCATTGCGTCGAGCGTTGATCCTCGGCGTCACGCTGATGTGCGCGCTGATGGCTGTTTTTATCATCACGGTGCCGTTCGATCTGTATTCGCAGTGCTTCTTTGCGGCGGGTTGCTTCGCCACCGCGTTGGTGCTGCGCAAGATTCCGGGGCGCCTGACGGTGATGGTGCTGATCGGTTTGTCACTGACGGCATCCCTGCGCTACCTGTACTGGCGGCTGACGTCCACCCTCGGTTTCGAAGGCTGGCTGGACATGCTGTTTGGCTACGGCCTGGTCATGGCCGAGCTGTACGCGATGATCGTGCTGGTGTTCGGTTACATCCAGACCGCCTGGCCACTGCGCCGCAAACCGATATTGATGAGCGGCCCGCCCAGTGAATGGCCGACGGTCGATGTGTTCATCCCGTCGTATAACGAAACACTGGATATCGTCAAAGTCACGATCTTCGCCGCTCAGGCCATCGACTGGCCTCGCGACAAGCTGCGCGTGCATGTTCTCGATGACGGGCGCCGCGAAGACTTCCGCGAGTTCTGCGGGCAGATCGGCGTCAACTACATCGTTCGTGACAACAACCGCCACGCCAAGGCAGGCAACCTCAATGAAGCGTTGAAGGTCACCAGTGGCGAGTTCGTGGCGATTTTCGACGCCGACCACGTGCCCACGCGCTCTTTCCTGCAGGTGAGTATCGGCTGGTTCCTCAAGGACCCGAAGCTGGCGATGCTGCAAACGCCGCACTTCTTTTTCTCCCCTGACCCGTTCGAAAAAAACCTCGACACCTTCCGTTCCGTGCCGAACGAAGGCGAGCTTTTCTACGGCCTCGTACAGGACGGCAACGACCTGTGGAACGCGACCTTCTTCTGCGGTTCCTGTGCCGTCATCCGCCGTGAACCGTTGCTGGAAGTTGGTGGCGTGGCCGTCGAGACCGTGACCGAAGACGCCCACACGGCGCTCAAACTCAACCGTGCTGGCTACAACACTGCGTACCTGGCCATTCCTCAGGCGGCGGGCCTGGCGACGGAAAGCCTGTCGCGCCACATCAGCCAGCGGATTCGCTGGGCACGGGGCATGGCGCAAATTTTTCGCACCGATAACCCGCTGTTCGGCAAAGGCCTCAGCCTGGGCCAGCGTCTGTGCTATGTGAACGCGATGCTGCACTTTTTCTATGGTTTGCCGCGTCTGGCGTTCCTCACCGCGCCGCTGGCCTTTCTGATTTTCGACGCGCGGATCTACCACGCTTCGGCCTTGATGATTACCGCTTATGTGCTGCCGCACATCCTTCACGCCAGCCTGACCAACTCCAGTATTCAGGGGCGGTTCCGCCATTCGTTCTGGAACGAGGTCTACGAGACGGTACTGGCCTGGTACATCATGGGCCCGGTGCTGATGGCGCTGGTCAATCCCAAGTTCGGCGGCTTCAACGTGACCGACAAGGGCGGGATCATCGACAAGAAGTACTTCGAATGGAAGCTGGCGCGCCCCTACATCATCCTGCTGAGTTTGAACGTCGTCGGCATGATCATCGGTGTGGTGAAGCTGATGGAGGGCGCGGACGATGCGGCGACCACGATCCTGATCAACCTGGCCTGGACCGTTTACAACATCATCATCACCAGCGCCTCGGTGGCGGTGGCCAGTGAAACCCGGCAGATGCGTTCCGAGCCGCGGGTTGCGGCGGCGTTGCCGATGCGCCTGACCCGTGCCGACGGCAGTGTCATCGAAGGCACCACTCTCGATTTCTCGCAAAAAGGCCTGGGCTTCCGTTTGCCTGACGGGGTGACGGTTCCCCAGGGCGAGCGGGTGCAGATCTCGCTGTTTCGCAATCAACACCTGAGCGTGTTCCCGGCGGTGATTGTGTTCAGTCGCGGCACCGTTTTGGGCGCGCAGTTCGATCAGTTGACGCTGCGCCAGCAAAGCGAACTGGTGCGCCTGACCTTCTCGCGCGCCGACACCTGGGCGTCGACCTGGGGCAGCGGTCAGGTCGACACGCCGTTGGTGGCGTTGCGTGACGTCAGTGCCATTGGCCTGCGCGGTATCTACGAACTCTTCAAGGCCACGGTCCTGGAAGCGCGGGCCTGGCTGCGCAACCGTCGTCCACCCCCACCCCTCTTAGAAAACGTTCTGGACAAGTGATGAACTCGAAGTCTTTCGCTGTCGGTAACCTGCGCGGCGTTCGCCGTGTTCTGGCTCGTGCGACCTGCACCTTGCTGGCGTTGGGGAGTGGTGTCGCGGCGTTCGCCGAAACGGTGCCGGCGACCAGTGCCACGGCAGGTGCCGGCAACTACAGCCTGACGCTCAAGCAGCTGGGCCGGAATTATCCGATGACCCTGCGCGGCGTCGAGTCCGCCGACAGCGTCAACTTCGACGTGCGCGCCGATGCGATCGTGACCGGCGCACACCTGACGTTGCAATACACCTATTCCCCTGCGCTGCTGGCCGACCTTTCGCAGATCAACGTGATGGTCAACGATGAGGTGGCTGCCAGCCTGCCATTGCCCAAGGAAAACGCCGGGGCGATGCAAAAACAGGTGGTGGAGATTCCCGCTCACCTGATCACCGAGTTCAACCGTTTGAGCCTGCAGTTCGTCGGCCACTATTCGATGAGTTGCGAAGACCCGCAGCACTCCAGCCTGTGGGCCAGGATCAGCAACAACAGTCAGCTCGACATTCAAGTGTCGCCACTGACCTTGCCGGACGATCTGGCGATCCTGCCGTTGCCGTTTTTCGACCGTCGGGATGCGCGTCAGCTGAGCTTGCCGTTTGTGTTTGCCGCTGCGCCAGACAACAGCACCCTGGAAGCCGCCGGCGCACTGTCGTCGTGGTTCGGCGCCCAGGCCAGCTATCGCGGCGCGGTGTTTTCCTCGCGCTTCAACCAACTGCCGGCCAGCGGCAATGCCGTGGTGCTGCTCAGTGGTCCTGATGCGCTGCAACTCGGTGGTTTGACGCTGCCGGCGGCGACAGGGCCGACCCTGACGCTGATGAGCAATCCCAACGATGCGAACGGCAAATTGCTGGTGATCACCGGTCGCGACGGGGCGGAACTCAAGCGCGCCGCGACGGCGTTGGTGCTGGGCAGTCAGGCGTTGTCGGGCAGCCGCGTGGTGATCGACCATCTCGACAACGTGCAGCCACGCAAGCCGTACGATGCACCGAACTGGTTGCCCACCGATCGTCCGGTCAAGCTGGGTGAGTTGATTGCGGCCAAGCAATTGAATGTCGCCGGCTACAACCCCGGCGAGATCACCGTGCCGCTGAATTTCCCGCCGGACCTGTTCACCTGGCGCGACGAAGGCGCACCGCTGGACCTCAAATACCGCTACACCCCGCAGGAGAAATCCTCCAACTCGTCGTTCATTGTCAGCTTCAACGACGGGCTGATTCAGTCTCGCAATCTGCCGTCCCAGGACAAACTCGACAGCGGTGTGCTCAGCGCGCTGAAGACCAACGACAGCCTGGCCCGCGAAGTTCGTGTGCGCCTGCCGTTGAACTCGGTCGCCCTGCAATCGCGCCTGCAACTGCGCTACATGTTCGATTACATCAAACAGGGCGAGTGCGGCGACATCATCATCGACAACATGCGCGGCAGCGTGGACCCGGAATCGACCCTGGACCTGCGCGGCTACGACCACTTCATGGCCATGCCCAACCTCGGCGTGTTCAAGGATGCAGGCTTCCCGTTCACCCGTTTGGCCGACCTGTCGCAAACCGCCGTGGTGCTGCCGGACAACGCCGGGGCTACTGACCTGGATGCCTACCTCACGGTGCTCGGACGGTTTGGCCAGTCCACCGGTTACCCGGCCACCGGTGTACAGGTGACGCAAGCGGCGCAGGTCGCGACGGCTGCCGACAAGGATCTGCTGGTGTTGGCGTCCGGTGCCAACCAGCCGTTGCTGACCCAGTGGGCCGACCGTCTGCCGGCGGCCGGGAATGACGGTAAGCAACGTTTCGAACTGTCCGACTTGCCCATGCGCGTACGGGATTGGTTCAGCCCCGACCCGGATGCCAACCAGCGCAAGGCGCGGCTGGCCATGGCGTTTTCCGGTGGGCAGCGCAGCACGTACCTGACCGGTTTCGAGTCGCCGCTGAAGAGCGGTCGCAGCGTCGTGGTGATTGCCAGCGACCGGCCGGAAGGCCTCACCGAAGCGACCAAAGCCTTGGTCGGTGGCGAAGAGTACACCCAGTCGATCCAGGGCAGCCTGGTGGTGGTTCGCGGCAAATCCATCGAGGCGCTGGTGGCGGACGAGCAGTACTACGTCGGCGAACTCGGGCCGTTCAAGTACGTGCAATGGATGTTGTCGCGGCATGTGGGCTGGATGTTTGCGCTGACCGGGCTGGCCATCGTGCTGCTCAGTGGTCTGGCGTACGTGTCGCTGCGTGCCCGCGCCAAACGACGTCTTGAGGTGTGATGAGCGTGCCCGCCTTCGCCCGTAAACGCCCGTGCCGTGCCGCCGTGATCGCGTTGTCGACGCTGCTGCTGGCATGGCTGCTGCCCGCCACCGCCCAGGCGCAACGTTGCGAGGCATCGACCTGGCCGTTGTGGCAGACGTTCGTCGAGCACTTTGTGCAACCCGACGGGCGTGTGCTGGACGCCAGCACGCCGCAACGTCACAGCTCGTCTGAAGGTCAGTCGTATGCCATGTTCTTCGCCCTGGTGGCGAATGACCGGGTCACCTTTGACAAGCTGTGGCGCTGGAGTCAGGACAACCTCGCCCAGGGCGATATCAAGAACAATCTGCCGGGTTGGTTCTGGGGCCTGGACGAGCAGGGCCAATGGCGCCTGCTGGACAGCAATTCGGCGTCAGACGCCGATCTCTGGTTCGCCTACGCGTTGCTCGAAGCCGGGAGGCTTTGGCAGAGCGACGCCTACACCCAGGCGGCGCGCCAGATCCTGCACAACGTCGCCACCCAGGAGGTCGAGGACCTGCCGGGGCTTGGCAAAATGCTGATGCCGGGAAAATTCGGATTTATCAAACCCGACCTCAACAAGCCTGAGCTGTGGCAGCTCAACCCCAGCTATCTGCCGATTCCGGTGCTGCGCCGATTCGCCGACATCGATCGCAACGGACCGTGGGCGGAAATCGCCACGAACACCGCGACCCTGATCAAGGCCGTCAGCTACAAAGGCTTCGTTGCCGATTGGGTCAGTTATCGCCGCACCGGGCCGGGCAAGGGCGAGTTCATCGTCGACCCCATCAAGGGTGAATTGGGCAGTTACGATGCGATCCGCACGTACCTGTGGGCGGGCGTGATGCCCGTCAAGGACCCGCTGCGCAAACCGCTGCTCGGCAGCCTGGGCGGCATGCTCGCCGCCACGCTCGCCGACGGTGTGCCGCCGGAGAAAGTCCAGGTGCTCAGCGGTCAGCACAGCGGTGCCGGCCCGTTCGGTTTTTCCGCCGCGCTGCTGCCGTATTTCAAAGCACTGGGCAATCCGTCGCTGCAACAGCAACAGGCCTTGCGCGTGCAGCAACTGATGGCCCAGACCCTGACCCCCGAAGCGGTCCAGGCAAAGCAGCCACCCTATTACTTTTTTGTACTGAGCCTGTTTTCGCTGGGCTACATGGACAACCGCTACCACTTCCTCGATCACGGGAAGTTGCAACCGATGTGGGAGAAGCAATGCCAGCGCGCCGTCACGCCATAGCCTTCGGGGTTTTCGCCGCCCTGATCCACAGCAGCAGCTTTGCCGAGCTCAATGGTGCCGGCAAGGCGCTGCTGCAACAGGGGCAATACTGGCAGGCACAAGGTGACCAGGTCCGGGCCACCGAAGCCTGGAAAAAACTGCTGCTGATCGATCCGCAGCAAGCCGATGCGATTTACGGTCTGGGCTTGCTGGAGCTCAAGGCCAACCGTCCTGCGGGTGCCAATCGCTACCTGGATCAGCTCAAGCAATCCCATCCCGGCGAATCGCAAACGTTGTTGCTGGAACAGGCCATCGCCTTGCAGAGCGGCAACAATCTCGATCAGTTGGAGCAGGCGCGCCTGCTGGCAACGGCGGGCGAACTGGACAAGGCCATGCCGATTTATCGGCAGATTTTCGCGGGCAAGGCACCTCAAGGGGAGCTGGGCCTGGAGTTCTACAACTACCTCGGTTACTCGACCGGTGGCTGGGCCGAGTCGCGCCAGGGCCTGGAGCGTTTGCTGCAACAAAGCCCGGACAACGCCAAGATCAAACTGGTGTTGGCCAAGCTGCTGCTGCGTAACGAAGCGACACGTACCGACGGTATTCGTCGCTTGGGTCAGCTGTCGACCTTGCCCGAGCTGGGCGGTGAGGCTACTGAAAGTTGGCGCGAGGGTCTGGTGTGGCTGGGTTCGCCACGAGCGGCGGAGATCCCGCTGTTCGAGGAGTATCTCAAGGCCAATCCGGATGACGCCGAGATTCGCACGCAAATGAACAGCCGTGGCACGGCCGCCGTGGCTGCCCAGCAGAATCCGAACCTGGCACGCGGTTTCAAGGCGCTTCAGGACAACCAGCTGAATGTCGCCGAGCAAGCCTTTCTGGCACGACTCAAAGAACAAGCGCAGGACGCCGACGCGTTGGGCGGCCTGGGGATCGTTCGTCAGCGTCAGGGCCGCTTGAGCGATGCCAATGAACTGCTAAAGCGTGCCGCCGGCCGTGGCGGCAACCCGCGCTGGCAAGCGGCGCTGGAGAGCAATCGCTACTGGGATCTGCTGGGCCAGGCTGACAAGGCCAAATCCGACCATGACCTGGTGCGGGCGCGCAGCCTGTTGCAACAGGCCATCGCCAGCAAGCCGCGACAAGTCGAAGGCTATGTCGCTTTGGGTGGTGTGCAAGCGGAGCAGAACCAGTTGGACAATGCCGAGGCGAGCTATCGTCAGGCACTGACCCTGGACAATGACAACCCTGCGGCCCTGCTGGGGCTGATCACCGTGCTGGCGCAAAACGGTCAGGCCAGCCAAGGGTTGCGAATGATCGAAGGGCTGAACCCGGCCCAGCAAAAACGCCTTGGCGATTTGCGGCCATTGCGTGCCGCCGTCGCGGTCGGCCAGGCGAAAAATGCCGAGCGCAGCGGCGACCTCAACGGCGCGATTGCCGCGCAACAGGAAGCCGTGCGCAACGACCCGCAGAATGTCTGGACGCGCTATGACCTGGCGCGTCTGTACGTGCAAGCGAAGGCCCCGGACAAAGCCCGACAGACCATGGCGGAGCTTCTTAAGGCCGATCCGCAGCGTGTTGATGCGTTGTACGTCAGCGCGCTGCTACTGAGCCAGTTGGGCGAGTGGTCGAGCGCGCAAAGCACGCTGGATCGCATCCCGGTGAGCCAGCGCAGCACGGCGATGCAACAACTGGCCAACGAGGTTCAAGTGCAATCCCTGGCCAGCCAGGCCTCGACCCTGGCCAAACAAGGTGACCGCAGCCAGGCCATCACCTTGCTGCGTCGTGCCGAACTGGCCGCCAACGGCAAACCCGAATCATTGGGCATGCTGGCTTCGGCGTACGTCGATGCCGGTGATACCGAACACGCGTTGTCGATGCTGCGCAACGCCATGGCACAAAGCAGCACACCGTCGGCGTCGCTGCGCCTGGCGTACGCCGGCGTGCTGCTGAAGACCGGTGACGACGTGCAGGTCAATCAGATCCTGCACGAGCTGCAAAGCCAGCCATTGGCGGCGGCGGATCAGCGCAGTTACGACCAATTGTTGTACCTCTACACCGTGCGTCAGGCCGATTTGTTGCGGGAAAAGGGCGACCTCGTGGCGGCCTACGACACGCTCGCGCCGGCCTTGGCTCAGCGTCCGAATGACCCCTTGGCGGTTGGCGCGCTGGCGCGCATGTACCTGGCCAACAACAACGCCAAAAAAGCCATCGAGCTGTATCAACCGCTGCTCGACCAGGCACCGAATGATCCGCAGCTGCAGATCGGCATGGCCCAGGCCTTGAATCAGTCCGGCGATTATCGCGGCGCCGAGAAAGCCATGGACAAGGCGCTGGAACTGGCACCGAACGATGCGCCGATCCTCGCCACCGCCGCCAGTCTGTATCGCGCCCAAGGCAAGAACGCCAAGGCCGCACAGCTGTATGCGCGCGCCCTGGCACTGCAAGCGCCGAGCAAGGAAGACGCCAATCCGTTTGCCGGGACCGTGGCTGCCAACCCGTTCGTGGGCAAGGCCGGCCAGCGCAGTCAATCGCGGCTGGCCGAGGCTACGCTGTCGCAAATTCCGGCGCCTGCACAGGTGCAAGTTGCGCAGGCTGCGGATGAGGCCGAGCCGGCCCTATCGAATGCCCTGGCGAGCAATGGCAGCGCTGGCGCTTACGCTGTGCAACCCGCGCGGGCCCCAGCCAAGCCGACGGACCCGCAGGCAGAAGCCCGCCAGGCGATGCAAAGTGCGCTGGACCAGATTGATCAGGAACGCAGCCCGCGTGTCACTCAAGGCGTGACCATCCGCAGCAATGACAGCGAGTCGGGCCTGAGCAAAATCACCGACGTCGAAACGCCGCTGGAAATCAGTGTGCCGCTGGGTGATGACCGTCTGGCGCTGCGCGTTACGCCGGTGTCGCTGAACGCCGGTGGCATCAGTGATCCTGCCAAGTCGCGCTTCGGTGGTTTCAATGAGCAGCAGATGGCCGCGTTGCAAGCCCAGTTGGCGAACAACACGAACCCGGTCCAGACCGATTTTCTGCGTAATCAGATCAGCGGCCCGATCGGGCGCCAAAAGGACACGGGTGTCGGCCTGGCCGTGGCTTACGAGAACCCGTCGCTGGGGCTGAAAACCGATCTGGGCGCAAGCCCCATGGGTTTCCTCTACAGCACCGTGGTCGGTGGTATCAGCATTGATCGCTCGTTCACCGAAGGCAGCGATTTCCGCTACGGCCTGAGTCTGTCGCGGCGCCCGGTGACCGACAGCCTGGTGTCTTTCGCCGGTGCGCGAGACGCCCGCAGCGGTCTGGAATGGGGCGGCGTCACCGCCAATGGCGGGCGTTTGCAGCTCAGCTATGACAATGGCGATTACGGCGTCTATGGCTACGGTGGCCTGCACAAACTGGTGGGCAACCACGTCGAATCCAACAGCCGTGCCGAGGCCGGCACCGGTGTCTACTGGTACTTGCTCAATGACGACAGCCGTCAGCTGACCGCCGGCCTGAGCCTCACCGGCATCAGCTACGACAAGAACCAGGGCAACTTCACCTATGGCAACGGCGGTTACTTCAGCCCGCAAAACTTCTTTTCCATCGGCGTGCCGATCGGCTGGTCGCAACGCACCGATCGCTTGAGTTACTCGATCAAGGGCTCGGTCGGCGTACAGCACATCGAGCAGGATGCGACGCCGTACTTCCCGAACGACAACGACATGCAAAGCGTGCTGAGTCAGGTTTCGCAGCAGTACGCCACGGCCGGGATCATTGTGCCGACCCAGTACTCGGGACAGAACAAGACAGGCGTCGGCTACAACCTGAATGCAGCCGCCGAGTACCGTTTTGGCGACAACGTCTTCCTGGGCGGCAGCTTCGGCCTGGACAACGCCCAGGACTACAAGCAATTCACCGGTGGTTTGTACCTGCGGTACATGTTTGAAGACTTCACCGGTCGCATGGCGATGCCGGTCAGCCCTTACCGTTCCCCTTATTCGAATTAAGCAGCAGGAGTTTGCACCGTGGCAGTATCGATTCTGGCAGGCATGACCATTTTGATGATTGGCGACAGCCACCTGGCAACGCCTGACTATCTGATTTCCTCCCTGCACGACAGCCTGGTTGCCCAGGGTGCGACCGTGCATACCTTGGGTATTTGCGGCGCCAATGCCGGTGACTGGCTCAAAGCCACGCCGGGCACCTGCGGTGGTGCCGAGCGCCGTGGCACGGAAAAAACCGTGGTGCTGGGCGGCAAAGCCGCGACCTTGCCGATCAGCCAGTTGCTGGCCACCGACAAACCGGACCTGGTGCTGATTGTCATGGGTGACACCATGGCCAGCTACACCAAACCGGCGTTCCCGAAAGCCTGGTTGTGGCAGCAGACCACTGCGCTGACCAAGGAAATCGCGGCCAACGGCACCCGTTGCGCGTGGGTCGGCCCGAACTGGGGCACCGAAGGCGGCAAGTACGGCAAGACGTTTGCCCGGGTCGAGATGACCTCCAAGTTCCTCGCCGCCAACGTGGCGCCGTGCAGCTACATCGACTCGCTGCAGTTCTCCAAGCCGGGCCAATGGGCCACGGTGGACGGTCAGCATTTGACCGCGCCGGGCTACAAAACCTGGAGTGCTGACATCAGCAAGGCTCTGCTGGAAGCCCCGGCCGTCAAGGAAGCCAAGAAATGATCAAGCTGTTCGCGGCGCTCGCGGCCGTCCCGGTGTTGTCGATCAGTACCCTGGCCCACGCCGAAGTGGCGCTGTACCCCACCGGCCCGGCCGAAGATTCGGCGTTCATCCGCTTCGTCAACACCGGCACCGCGCCGCTGGACGTGATCGCTCAGGCCGGCCAACCGCCGCTGCGTCTTGAAGTGGCCGCACCGGTATCGTTGTTTTTCCCGGTGCAGGCCAGCAGTCCGATCAAGGGCAGCCTGGTCAGCGGTGCGCAAAAACTGGCCATGGATTTGAAAGTCGAGCCCGGTGAATTCGCGACCGTGCTGGTGTTGCCGGACGGTGCAGGCATCAAGCAAGTGGCGGTGCGCGAGCAGCCGGACGACTTCAACGGCCTGAAAGCGTCGCTGGCGTTCTTCAACGTCGACGCTTCGTGCGCCGATGCTAGTCTGCGTCCTGCCGGGCGTACCGCCGACCTGTTCAAAGCGGTGCCGGTCGACAGCTTGCAACGTCGCTCGATCAACCCGGTGAGCCTGTCGGTGCAACTGGTGTGCGCCAACGCCAACGTCGGCGGGCCGCTGGATCTGGGGGAACTCAAAGCGGGTGAGCGCTACAGCGTGCTGCTGGTGCCGTCGCCCGCAGGACCGCGTCTGTTGAACGCCACGGACTCGTTGTCCCACTGATCGGATCTCTGCGCCACCATGGTCTTCGCCTCATTAGAGTTCCTGACATTGTTTTTGCCAGCGTTTCTGCTGGTCTACGCTTTGGGCCGACCGGCCTGGCGCAATGTCATCCTGTTGCTCGGCAGTTGGCTGTTCTACGGCTGGCTGAGCCCGTTGTTCCTGACGCTGCATATCGTGCTGACGATTGTGGCGTGGGTGGGCGGCCTGCTGGTGGCCCGCGCACCGGACGGCTCCCGTGGGCGAGTGCGGCTGTTGATCGCGTTGATCGTGTTCAACACAGCGGTGTTGTGCTGGTACAAATACGCCAACATCCTCGCAGGGACCTGGAGTGAGCTGATCACGTATTACGGGGCGATGCCGCTGGAATGGCAGCGGGTGGCGCTACCGGCGGGCCTGTCGTTCATCGTGCTGCAGGCGATTTCCTATCTGGTGGACGTGCATCGGCATACCGTGCCGGTGGAGCGCAGTTTCATCAATTACGCCACGTACATTTCCATGTTCGGCCACTCCATTGCCGGCCCGATCATTCGTTATGACTGGGTGCGCCGAGAGCTGACGCAGCGGTATTTCAGTTGGCAGAATTTCTCCCTCGGTGCACGTCGATTCATGATCGGCATGTGCATGAAAGTGCTGGTGGCCGACACGTTGTCGCCGCTGGTGGATGTCGCGTTCCACCTGGAAAACCCGTCCTTTGTCGACGCCTGGATTGGTTGCCTGGCCTACTCGCTGCAACTGTTTTTCGACTTCGCCGGCTACAGTGCCATGGCCATCGGCCTGGGCCTGATGCTGGGCTTTCACTTCCCGGAAAACTTCAACCGGCCGTACTTGGCCAGCAGCATCCAGGACTTCTGGCGGCGCTGGCATCTGTCGCTGTCGAGTTGGCTGCGCGACTACCTGTACATCGCCCTTGGCGGCAACCGCAACGGTGCGTGGAAGACTTATCGCAACCTGTTCCTGACCATGGCCATCGCCGGTTTGTGGCACGGCGGCGATAGCTGGAATTACCTGTTGTGGGGTTCGGCGCATGGGGTCGCATTGTGCGTTGACCGCCTCTGGTCCCGTTCCCGTTTGCCGAACATTCCACCGTTGCTCTCGCACAGCCTGACGCTGTTGTTCGTGTTCCTCGCCTGGACGCTGTTCCGCGCGCCGGATTTCCATTCGGCGATGACAATGTATGCCGGGCAGTTTGGCCTGCATGGCTTTGCGTTGGGTGATGCGCTGGCGGTGACCCTGCGCCCGGTGCATGGGCTGGCAGCGTTGCTCGGCGTGGTGTGCATCCTCGCGCCGCTCCTGCAAAGCCGTGTCGAGCAGCGGTTCGCCCGTCACGCCTTGTTCGTTCCGGTCACGGCTCTGTGGCCGGTGGCGGGGTTCCTGCTTTCGTTTGCGTTGATCGCGAGCCGTGAAGCCGTACCCTTTCTGTACTTTCAGTTCTGATGGCCGCGCCCATGACTTCTTCGTCTCCCGCATCGGCTCAACCCTGCGAACGTACCGCCCGCATCAGCAAGCTGTCGGGCGTCGTGTTCGTGGCTTTTCTGGCGCTGGGTTTCGCCTCTTGCGCCTGGCTGCTGGCGAGCGGCAAAGTCGAGTTCGTGCCGCCCAAGCTCACGCGTCAGGCCGCACTGGAAGGCGACATCACCCACAAGATCGCCAAGCAGTTGTCGCAGGCGTCGGTGCCTGAGCAGGCGGCGAATCTGGAGCGCGGCGCAAGCTGGCTGGCGCTGCACGACACCGGCCCGCGTGTGCGCTCGGGGTGTGCCGGCTGGTTGTTTCTGACCGATGAGATGCGCATCAACCGTCACGCCGGCGCCAATGCCGATACCAAGGCCGGCGTGGTGCGTGAACTTCAGCAACGCCTCGCCAAACGCGGCGTCACGTTGCTGGTGGCGGTGGTGCCGGACAAGAGCCGCATCGCCCAGATGCAATTGTGCGACCTGCGTCGCCCGGCGATGTTGCAGGACCGCGCTGCGACGTGGGTCGAGGGGCTGAACAAGGCCGGGGTCGCTGCTGTGGACCTGGCGCCGAGCCTGCAACCGTTGGGCGCTGACGCGTATCTGCGCACGGACACCCACTGGAGCGAAACAGGCGCCGCCGCCGCGGCCAAAGCCGTGGCCGCGCAGGTGCAGCGCATGGGCATCAGCGCCACGCCGCACAAAGATTTCGAGGCGCAGCTGCAAGAACCGGCGCGCCGTCCGGGTGACCTGGTCAGGCTTGCCGGCCTGGAATGGCTGCCGGTGGCACTGCAACCGGCCCCGGAAACCGTGGCGGCCACCCGGATCAGCGAGAAAGCGGCCGCAGCGCAAAGTGGTGGCGATAACCTCGATGACCTGTTTGGCGATGACAACCTGCCGAACGTGGCGCTGATCGGAACCTCGTTCTCGCGCAACTCCAACTTCGCGGGATTCCTGCAGCAGGCGCTGGGTGCGCCGATCGGCAATTTCGCCAAGGACGGGGGCGAGTTTTCCGGTGGCGCCAACGGCTACTTCAACAACCCGGCGTTCAAGCAGACGCCGCCCAAGCTGATCATCTGGGAAATCCCCGAGCGGGATTTGCAGACGCCCTACAGTGAAGTGATCGATTGGGCGAAGTGAGGTGGGGCTGATGGCCTCTTCGCGAGCAAGCCCGCTCCCACAGTTAACCGAGTAGTCCTGACGGACACGGTCAAGGTGGGAGCGGGCTTGCTCGCGAAGGCTGCCTGACAGACAACACAATTCAAAAGCCATATCGTTATTCGCTAACGGTATTTAAATTTCAATTCTTATATCTATAAAGTCACTCTCCTGCGTACCTGCCGACCAATCGGCGCGCCGCACGAAACGAACCAACACGGGACCTCCGTGAGTTTCTGATCGACGCGCGCGCCCTTGAGCGTGCCGTGCGTGGGAGTGATTTTTTATGTCAGCCGTCTCTGCATCACCTGCAATCGCACCGCAAACCTTCGAGATTCGCCCGTTCAGCGGTGCCGTCGGAGCCGAAATCATCGGCCTGGACCTGTCCCGCCCGATCAATGATCAGGACTTTGCCCGCATCCACCGCGCGCACCTGGATCATCACGTCGTGGTGTTCCGCGACCAACGCATTACCCCCGAACAGCACATCGACTTCAGCCGCCGCTTTGGCGTGTTGCAGATCCACGTGCTCAAGCAGTTCCTGCTGACCGGGCACCCAGAAATCCTCATCGTTTCCAACATCATCGAAAACGGCCAATCCATCGGCCTCGGTGACGCCGGCAAGTTCTGGCACTCCGACCTGTCCTATAAAGAATTGCCGAGCCTGGGCTCGATGCTGCACGCCCAGGAATTGCCGTCCGAGGGCGGCGACACCTTGTTCGCCGACATGCACAAAGCCTGGGACAACCTGCCTGAAGCGTTGCGTAAAGCGGTCGAAGGTCGCTCGGCGGCGCACTCGTACACGGCGCGCTACAGCGAGACCAAATTCGAAGGCAACTGGCGTCCGACCCTGACGCCGGAGCAACTGGCCCAGGTTGCCGAAGTCGTCCACCCCATCGTGCGCACGCACCCGGAAAACGGTCGCAAGGCGTTGTTCGTCAGCGAGGGTTTCACCACCCGCATCGTTGGTTTGCCGGACGACGAGAGCAAGCAACTGCTCGACGAGCTCTACGCCCACAGCGTGCTGCCGCACAACATCTACCGCCATCAATGGCAGCCCCACGACCTGGTGTTCTGGGACAACCGTTCGCTGATCCACCTCGCCGCCGGATGCCCAAGTCATCTGCGCCGCAAGTTGTATCGCACCACCATTCAGGGCGACGCGCCTTTCTGATTTGTCGGAGATTGAATCATGTCCAAACGTCTTCCCTTTGCACCGTTGGCTGCGGCCATCGGCCTGGGTTTCAGCCTGATTGCCGGCAGCCTGGTGGCGCCGACTGTGGCTCACGCCGAAGGTGAAATCCGCATCGCCGAACAGTTCGGCATCGTTTACCTGTTGCTCAACGTGGTGCGCGATCAGAACCTGATCGAAAAGTACGGCAAGCAGGAAGGCATCGACATCAAGGTCGACTGGACTCAGCTGTCCGGCGGCGCAGCGGTCAACGATGCGTTGCTTTCCGGTTCGATTGATATCGCCGGTGCCGGCGTCGGTCCGCTGCTGACCATCTGGGACCGCACCCACGGCAAGCAGAACGTCAAAGCCGTGGCTTCTCTCGGCAACTTCCCGTACTACCTGGTGAGCAACAATCCGAAGGTCAAAACCATCGCCGACTTCACCGAGCAGGACCGCATCGCGGTGCCGGCCGTTGGCGTGTCGGTGCAGTCGCGCTTCCTGCAATACGCGGCCGCCAAGCAATGGGGCGACAAGGAATTCAATCGCCTCGACAAGTACACCATCGCCGTTCCGCACCCGGACGCCACGGCCGCGCTGATTGCCGGCGGCACCGAGTTGACCGGGCATTTCTCCAACCCGCCATTCCAGGATCAGGCGCTGGCCAACCCCAACGTCCATGTGGTGTTGAACACCTATGACCTGCTCGGCCCGAACTCGCCGACGGTGCTGTTCGCCACCGAGAAATTCCGCAACGAGAACCCGAAAACCTACAAGGCCTTCGTCGAAGCGCTGACCGAAGCGGCGCAATTTGCGCAGAACGATAAAGGCGCTGCCGCCGATACCTACATCCGTGTGACCAAGGCGAAAATCGATCGCGCCGCGCTGCTGAAAATCATCGATAACCCGCAGTTCGAATTCAGTGTCACGCCGAAAAATACCTACCCACTGGCCGAGTTCCTCTACCGCGTCGGTGCGATCAAAAACAAACCGGATTCATGGAAGGATTACTTCTTCCAGGACACCAAACCGCTGCAAGGGAGCTGACCGACATGAACGCCCCTTTGCAAGGCCACACGGTCAGCAAACCGAACGTCGCAGCTCAGGCGCTGCTGTCGGTCGACAACGTCAGCCTCGAATACCGCACGCCGCAGCGTGTGGTTCGAGCGACCCACCAAGTCAGTTTTGAAATCGACCCGGCGGACCGCTTTGTGCTGCTCGGTCCTTCCGGTTGCGGCAAATCCACGTTGCTCAAGGCGGTCGCCGGGTTCATTCAGCCCGTTGAAGGCGAGATTCGCCTGCAAGGGCAAACCGTCCATGCCCCGGGGCCCGACCGGATCGTGGTGTTCCAGGAGTTCGATCAGCTGCCGCCGTGGAAAACCGTCAAACAGAATGTGATGTTTCCGCTGCTGGCGTCGAAAACCCTCAAGCGCCAAGAGGCCGAAGAACGGGCGCTGCACTATCTGGACAAGGTCGGACTGGCGGCATTTGCCGATGCTTACCCGCACACCTTGTCTGGCGGCATGAAGGCACGCGTTGCCATCGCGCGGGCATTGGCGATGCAGCCGAAAATCCTCCTGATGGACGAACCCTTCGCCGCCCTCGACGCCCTTACACGCCGCAAGATGCAGGAAGAATTGCTCCTGCTGTGGGAAGAGGTGCGTTTCACGTTGCTGTTCGTCACGCACTCCATCGAAGAAGCGCTGGTGGTGGGTAATCGCATCCTGCTGCTGTCGCCGCATCCCGGTCGGGTACGGGCGGAAGTCCACAGCCATCAGTACGATTTGCACAGTCTTGGCGGCGTGGCGTTTCAGGAGTCGGCGCGGCGGATTCATCGGTTGTTGTTCGATGAAGGCCAGTCACCGGAAACCGAGCGCGAGCTGGATTTTTCCGACATTCGCATCGCTTACTGAGCCATTGAGAGGAGTGCCCGATGAGCCAGTTATCATCTGCGCGTGAAGAGTTCGAAACCGTTTTGCAGCCGTTGACCAGCGTCCCGCTGGAGCGTGAGTTGCCCCTGGGTCAACGCCTGTGGCAACAGGGCTGGATTCGCAAAAGCCTGATCCTGATTTTGCTCGCGGTGCTGTGGGAGGTGGTTGCCCGCATTCAGAACAACGACCTGCTGCTGCCGAGTTTTCTGCAAACCGCCGTTGCGCTGTATGACGGCCTGCTCAGCGGCGAGTTGCTGGGCAAGGTGTGGATTTCGCTGGTGGTGTTGCTGAAGGGGTATTTGATCGGCATCGTCCTCGCGTTTGCCCTGACCACCTTGGCGGTGTCGACGCAGTTCGGTCGCGATCTGCTGAGTACGCTGACCTCGATGTTCAACCCGCTACCGGCCATTGCGCTGCTGCCGCTGGCGCTGCTGTGGTTTGGGTTGGGGCAGAACAGCCTGATTTTCGTGCTGGTGCATTCGGTGCTCTGGGCGTTGGCGTTGAACACCTACGCGGGGTTCCTGGGTGTCTCGGAAACCTTGCGCATGGCCGGGCGAAATTACGGTTTGAAGGGCATGCGTTTCGTGTTGTTCATCCTGATTCCGGCGGCGCTGCCGTCGATTCTCGCCGGGCTGAAAATCGGCTGGGCCTTTGCCTGGCGCACGCTGATCGCCGCTGAATTGGTGTTTGGTGCCACCAGCGGCAAGGGCGGTTTGGGCTGGTACATCTTCCAGAATCGTAATGAGCTGTACACCGATAAGGTGTTTGCCGGGTTGGCGGTGGTGATTCTGATCGGGTTGCTGGTGGAGAACCTGGTGTTTGATTCGTTGGAGCGGGTGACGGTGAAGCGTTGGGGGATGCAGCGCTAGATTTTTGTTGCCTGATCGGGCCCCATCGCGAGCAGGCTCGCTCCCACAGGGGATCTCCAGTGGAAGCAGATTTTATACACAACGAAAAACCAATGTGGGAGCGAGCCTGCTCGCGATGGGGCCTGAGCTGGCAACACATCATTTGTGGGATGTTTGCTAGCATTGCGTCTGAATCAATCCAGATCAGGCAAGAGTGCTCAGCATGCAACTCCCGGACATGAATCTTCTGGTCGCCCTCGACGCCTTGCTCGACGAAGGCAGTGTGGTGGGCGCCGCGCGCCGCATGAACCTCAGCCCGGCGGCCATGAGCCGCACGCTCACACGAATCCGCGAAGCCATCGGCGATCCGATTCTGGTGCGCGCCGGCCGCGGCCTGGTGCCCACGCCCAAGGCATTGGCGTTGCGCGAGCAGGTGCGGGAGGTGGTGGAACAGGCCGCGTTGCTGTTCCGTTCCGCCGATGACGTGGAGCTGGGCAGTTTGCGCCGACGCTTCAGCATTCGCGCCAACGATTTCTTTGTCGGTGTCTACGGCGGCAAGCTGTTCGACACTATGGAGCGTCAGGCGCCGCACTGCGAATTGCGCTTCGTTCCGGAGGGCGATGGGGATGACGAAGCGTTGCGTGAAGGGCGCATCGATCTGAGCGTCAGCAACAATCGGCCGCTGATGCCGGAAGTGAAGGTCCAGAACCTGTTCTCCACCCATTTTGTCGGCCTGGTGCGCGAAGACCATCCGCTGTTCGACGAAGAAATCACCGCCGAGCGTTTTGCCGGGTTTTCTCACATCAGTATGTCCCGGCGCGGGATTGCTCGCGGCCCGATCGATACCGCGCTCAATGCCTTGGGCCTGGAGCGGCGAGTGGCGGTGATCGCGCCGAGTTTCCATGCGGCGATGTTTGCCTTGCCTGATTCCGATCTGATTCTGCCGGTGCCCAAGGAAGCGCTGCTGAGCGTGCGGCGGCTGGGCTTGAAATTGCGCTCGTTCACCCTGCCGATCCCGTTGCCGACCCTCATGCTGACCCAGGCCTGGCACCCGCGTTTTGACAAAGACCCGGCGCATCGCTGGATGCGTGAAACCCTCAAGGCGTGTTGCGATGCGACATGGCTGGCCGCGCAACCCACATCAGACTGAACACGGTCCCCTGTAGGAGCCGGCTTGCCGGCGATAGCGGTGTATCAGGCGCTGAAGATGTTGATTGAAAAATCGCCATCGCCAGCAAGCCGGCTCCTACAGGGGTTTGTATTGCTGCGTGGAACGCACTTATAACCTGCCAATAAGTTGATTTTCGTCAGGTCCCGCGCTTCTTAAAATGCTCCGACATTCACATCCCGGAGCTTGCAGTAATGACTTCCCTCACGGCCCCGGCACCTCTCGCCGTGGCCAGTCCAACGGTCGCCGTGACGCCACCGGTCTTCGGTCCGCGAATCATCATTGGTCTGGTGGGTGTGTTGCTGGCGGTGCTGGTGTCGGGCCTCAACGAGATGGTGACCAAGGTCGCCCTCGCCGATATTCGCGGCGCATTGGCCATCGGCTATGACGAAGGTACCTGGCTGGTCGCCAGTTACACCGCGACCTCGGTGGCCGCGATGGCGTTCGCGCCGTGGTGCTCGGTGACGTTCTCGTTGCGGCGCTTCACACTCTGCGCGATCAGCGTGTTCACGTTGTTGGGCGTGCTGTGTCCGTTCGCCCCGAACTACGAAAGCCTGCTGCTCATGCGCACCTTGCAAGGCCTGGCGGGCGGTGCCTTGCCGCCGATGTTGATGACCGTCGCCCTGCGTTTTTTACCGGCCAACGTGAAGCTCTACGGTCTGGCCGGGTACGCCCTCACGGCCACTTTCGGTCCGGGGCTCGGCACGCCGCTGGCCGGGTTGTGGACCGAGCATGTCGGCTGGCAATGGACGTTCTGGCAAATCATCGCGCCGTGCCTGCTCGCCATGGCGGCGGTGGCCTACGGCTTGCCCCAGGACCCGCTGCGTCTTGAGCGTTTCAAGCAGTTCAACTGGCGCGGATTGCTGCTGGGTTTTCCGGCGATCTGCATGCTGGTGATCGGCATCCTGCAGGGCAATCGGCTGGACTGGTTCGAATCGACTCTGATCTGCGGACTGCTCGGCGGCGGGCTGGTGTTGCTGGTGCTGTTCCTGATCAACGAATGGTCGCAGCCGACGCCTTTTTTCAAGATGCAGATGCTCGGCATCCGCAACCTGTCGTTCGCCTTGCTGACCCTGGCCGGTGTGCTGGTGATTTTGCTGGCGGTGATCATCATTCCGTCCAGTTACCTCGCGCAGGTCCAGGGTTATCGCCCGGTGCAGACTGCACCGGTCATGTTGCTGGCGGCGCTGCCACAGTTGCTCGCGCTGCCGTTGGTGGCAGCGCTGTGCAACCTGCGCCGGGTGGATTGCCGCTGGGTGTTGGGGATCGGCCTGAGCATGCTGGCGCTGTCGTGCATCGGTGGCTCACAACTGACGTCAGCGTGGATTCGCGACGATTTCTACGTGCTGCAACTGCTGCAAATCTTCGGTCAACCGATGGCGGTGTTGCCGCTGTTGATGCTCTCGACCGGCAGCATAAGCCCGATGGAAGGGCCGTTCGCTTCGGCCTGGTTCAACACCGTCAAAGGCCTGTCGGCGGTGATCGCGACTGGCGTAATCGACGCACTGACCACATCGCGGCTGCATTTTCATTCGACCATGTTGGTGGACCGCCTCGGCAACTCGCCGCTGGCCGACAGCGACAGCGCGGGCCTTGCCCATCGGCTGCATGAGCAAGCCGTGGTGCTGACCGCCTCGGACCTTTATCTGTGCATGAGCGGTGTCGCGCTGGCGCTGATCCTGCTGATTTTCTGGCTGCCGACGCGGATCTATCCGCCGCGTGCGCCGACATGAATGTTTCACTGAAACAGAAGGTTTTTATGACGACTCAATCCAAGCAAAAAATCGCCGTCGCAATTGCCTCCGTGGTGGCGGTCGGCGTGCTGGTGTATCTGCTGGCGCCGGGGATTTTTGGCAAGCGTACGCAACAGAACACCAATGACGCCTTTGTCTCTGCCGACTTCACGTTGGTCGTGCCCCGCGTCGCCGGGTTCATCAAGGAGGTGCTGGTGGAAGACAATCAGCAGGTCAAGGCCGGGCAGTTGCTGGCGCTGATCGATGACCGCGACCTGCGCGCTGCCGCTCAAGCCGCCGACGCCGAAACGCTGGTGGCGCGGGCGCAACTGCAAAACGCTCGGGCGACCCTTGAGCGCCAGACATCAGTGATTGCGCAGGCGCAAGCCACGGTGGTGTCGGCGAAGGCTGAAATGGCGTTCGCCGAGCATGAATTGAACCGCTACAACCACCTTGCCGGCGTTGGCGCGGGTACGGTTCAGAATGCTCAGCAAGCACGTACGCGTATTGATCAAGCCCGCGCCCGGTTAGCCAATGCCACGGCGGTGCTGTCGGCGGAGCGCAAGCAAGTGGAGATCCTCACCGCCCAGCGTGACGCCGCCGACGGTGGATTGAAACGGGCGCTAGCGGCCCTGGAAATGGCCAGCTACGAGCTGTCCTATACGCGCATCGTCGCGCCGCAGGATGGCATGGTGGGCGAGCGTGCGGTGCGTGTCGGTGCGTATGTCACGCCGGGCAGCAAGCTGCTGGCCGTGGTGCCGCTGGCGCAAGCGTATGTGGTCGCCAATTTCCAGGAAACCCAACTGACTGAGGTGCAGCCGGGGCAGGGTGTGCAGGTGCACGTCGACAGCCTTGGCGGCGAAGCGTTGCGCGGTCGCGTCGAGAGCATTGCGCCGGCCACCGGGGTGACGTTTGCGTCGATCAAGCCGGACAACGCGACCGGCAATTTCACCAAGGTTGTGCAGCGGATACCGGTGAAAATCGTCCTCGATCCGGGGCAGCCTTTGGCTGAGCGATTGCGGGTGGGGATGTCGGTGGAGGCGAGTATTGATACGGCTGAAACTGGCAAGCATGAGGTTGCTCAACGATGAAGATGTTTGTTAACCGGGCTGGCCTCATCGCGAGCAGGCTCGCTCCCACAATGGATCTGCGCAACGGCCACATTCTCAGCACAAAAGAAGACCCCTTGTGGGAGCGAGCCTGCTCGCGAAGAGGCCATCTGCTTCGACACAGTATTTGTGCCTTGCTCGTCATGAGCCTCACCGCCTGCACCGTCGGCCCTGATTTCCAGAAGCCTCAAGCCCGGCAAGTTGCCGAATGGTCGAAACCGTCGAAAGCCGCCGCCAGTGAAGTGATAACCGCTCATATGGACGAGCGCTGGTGGGAAGTTTTCCAGGACCCGAAACTCTCGGCCCTGACCCAACGCGCTCTGACCGACAACCTCGACCTGAAACTCGCCAGCAGCCGTTTGCAGCAAAGCCGCGCCGCGCGCCAGGTGATCACCGCCGAACGCTATCCCAACACCGCCGCCACCGGCAGCTACGGGCGCAAACGCAACAGCGGTGAAGGCCTGAGCGATCCGTCGGGGCACCACGGTGACTCGGCGTTCAACCTGTGGGACGCAGGTTTCTCGGCCTCCTGGGAACTGGATTTCTGGGGGCGTGTGCGACGCGAAACCGAAGCGGCTGATGCCACCCTTGAAGTCGCGGAAAACGACCAGCGCGGTGTGCTGCTGTCGGTGCTCGCCGAAACCGCCCAGGACTACATTCAACTGCGCGGCGTGCAAAGCACACGAGCCGTCACCGAGCAGAACCTCGACGTCGCCCGCCACAGCCTGAAGCTGTCGCAACTGCGCCTGGCCGACGGTGTCGCCACCGACCTGGATGTCGCCGAAGCCGCCGCGCAAGTCGCGGCCATCGAATCGCGCTTGCCGGCACTGGAGCAGCGCCAGTCGCAACTGATCAACGCGCTGAGTCTGTTGATGGGCGAGCCGCCGCAAGCGCTGCACGCCGAGTTATCCACAGACGCGCCGGTGCCACAAACCCCGCGTCAGGTCGCCATCGGCCTGCCGTCGCAACTGGCCGAGCGCCGCCCGGACATCCGCCAGGCCGAAGCCCGCTTGCATGCCGCCACCGCAAACATTGGCGTGGCCAAGGGCGATTTCTATCCGCGCATCACCCTGTCAGGCAACCTCGGTTCGCAGGCCATGCAACTGAGCGACTTCGGCTCATGGGGTTCGCGTACTTTCGGCATCGGCCCGCAATTCAGCCTGCCGCTGTTCGACGGCGGTCGCCTGCGCGGTGTGCTGAATTTGCGTGAAGCGCAACAACAGGAAACCGCCATCGCCTACCAACAAACCGTGCTGCGCGCCTGGCACGAAATCGACGATCAACTGACCGCCTACAACGCCAGCCAACTGCGCCGCGACAGCCTCGCCGAAGCCGTACGCCAAAACCAGATCGCCCTGCGCACCGCGCAACAGCAGTACGTGGAAGGCGTGGTGGATTTCGTCAACGTACTCACCGTGCAAGGTGAATTGCTGGCGACTCAGCAGCAATGGGTCGAAAGTTCGACCGGAGTGTCGCTGGCGATGGTCGGGTTGTACAAGGCGTTGGGTGGGGGATGGGAGTCGGTGTATCCGGTGGGGGAGATGGCGCAACGCTAATGTGCATTTGGAAAAACGAAAAAACCGGCCGGAGCCGGTTTTTTCACCCCTGACTGCCAGCGAATTTAATCGCTGCGTACAGGGTTCAGTGGTAGGGAGAGATTAAAAGCTGAGTGTTGAGGGTTGCAATAGTTGATTGGCAGCGGATGACGTAGGACACGTCTCGATTGCCCGTAAGGAAATGGTTGCTAGCAATAACACACGCTCTATCAGGTAAAAACTCCCACCCACTTGACGCTCACCCACGCTGTCATAGACTCCGCTCATCCGTCAGGGAGTTACGGTTATGCGACGAGTTCGTGTGTGGGTTATCGGATTGACCATTTTAACGTGTACCGCTCAGGCGCAAACGCCCGTGCCAGACGATCCGCTGTTGGACAGCAGCACCGTCGGCAGCAGCGGTTCGGCAGCCAGCACCGAGGCCCGTGGCGTGTTGCGGGCCAGGGATCAGGCGATGCTTGCCAGTGAGTTGTCCGGGCGGATTGTCGAGTTGCCGTTCAGTGAGGGCGAGTCGTTCAAGAAGGGCGATACGCTGGCGCGTTTCGATTGTTCGGCCTATCAGGCGCAGCTCAATGCGGCGCAGGCTGCGAGCCGTGGGGCCGGTGAGGAGTTGGCTCACAACAAACAACTGGCGGCGTTGAATTCGGTCGGGCGCTTCGAAGTGGCGCGGGCCGAGGCCCGGCTCAGCGAGACGCAGGCGCAATCTCAGGTGTATCAGGTTCAGGTCAAACGCTGCAGCGTGGTTGCGCCGTTTGATGGCCAGGTGGTGGAGCGCAAGGTTCAGCGTTTTGAAAGCGTTGCTGCCGGCGCGCCGTTGCTCGATGTGGTCGACAACCGCACCCTGGAAATCCATTTGCTGGTGCCGTCGCGCTGGATGGGCAAACTCAAGCCCGGCCAGACGTTCAGTTTTGTCCCCGATGAAACCGGCCGGCCACTGGATGCCACGGTCAAACGACTGGGGGCGCGAATTGACGAGGGCAGTCAGACCTTGCTGTTGGTCGCGACGTTGCCCAACGCCTCTGGCTTGTTGGCCGGCATGAGCGGCACGGCGCGTTTCGCGGAGCTCAAGTGAACGCTCCGGTCAGCGGCGGTGCGGAACAGGTCTTCGCCCGCTTTCTCGATCTTGAGCGCCAGACCCGCGCCGCACGCACTCCGTCGCAACTGGCCTACAGCCTGGTCAATGACGCTCAGGGCTTGTTCGGTTTTCGTCATGCCGCGTTGTTGATTGCCGGCAAGGTGCACGCGGTGACGGGCGTGAGCACCGTCGACCCGAACGCGCCGTTCGTGGCGTTTGTCGAGCAGGCCGTGGCGCAGTTGTTCAAGCGTGATGTGCTGAAGCAGGCGCGGGTGATTGCGCCCGATCTGCTCAGCGAATCGATTCAGGCGGACTGGCAAAGTCTGTCCGCCGCCCAGGTGTTCTGGCTGCCGCTGATCGATCACCAAAGCGAAGTGTTCGGCGGGCTGTGGCTGGCCCGGGATTTACCGTGGAACCCGGCCGAACAAGTGCTGCTGTCGCAACTCGGCGACACTTACAGTCACGCCTGGCTGGCGCTGCAACCGCACAAGCCCTGGCGACTGCGCTGGACCCGAAAACGTCAGGTCGCATTGATCGCGCTGCTGGTGCTCGGAATGTTGATCCCGGTGCGCCAATCGGTGCTGGCGCCGGCCGAAGTGGTGCCATTGGGCGGGCGCGTCGTGGCTGCGCCGCTGGACGGCGTGATCGCCGAATTCCTGGTCAAACCCAACCAGACGGTGAAAACCGGCGACCCGTTGCTGCGCTTCGAAGGCACCACCCTCAAGGCTCAGGCTGATGTGGCCGAACGCGCGTTGGGCGTTGCCGAAGCTGAATTGAAAGCCAATTCCCAGCGCTCGTTTGCCGATGCCGAGTCCAGTTCGAAGATTGACTTGCTGGCGGCGCGCGTCGAGCAAAAACGCGCCGAACGGGACTACGCCCGTGAATTGCTCAAGCGCAGCGAAGTACGGGCCGAGCGCGACGGCATCGCGGTGTTCGCCGACGCCGAGCGCTGGACCGGCAAACCGGTGCAGACCGGCGAACGGCTGATGGAAATCGCCGACCCGAGCCAGGCCGAACTGCGTATCGAGCTGGCGGTGAGCGATGCGATCTCCCTGGAGCCGGGTGCGCAAGTCGCGCTGTTCCTCGACAGTGATCCGTTGCAACGGCATTCGGCCCGGCTCGAGCGCGCCGCATACGAAGCACAACCCACCGCCGGCGGGCAGTTGGCCTATCGGCTCGATGCCAGTTTCGATCAGGCGCCGCCGCGCATCGGCTTGCGAGGGACGGCGAAAATCTTCGGCGATCGCGCGCCTCTGGCGCTGTACCTGTTACGTAAACCACTGGCCGGTTTGCGCCAGAGTGTGGGCCTGTAAATGAGCCTGCCGAGCCTGCGTGCGGATTTGCAACTGACGCCCGCTTCACCGGCGCTGGACGGCTCGCCGCGCTGGACGTTGGCCGACCCGGTGCGCGGTCGCTATTTCAAGCTCGGGGTGGCGGCGATGCGCTTGCTGCGACATTGGTCCCTGGGCGATCCCGAAAAAATACTGCGCGCCGCCAATCGCGAGCCGGGTTTGCCGTTGGCCGGCAGCGATCTGGAGCAAATGCTGAGCTTTCTGCGCAGCCACGATCTGATCAGCGCCCTCGACCCGCAGCAGCGTGAAAGTTACAACTTGAAAGCCGCCGCCCAGCATCAGTCGTGGTGGCAGGTCTTGTTGCATCAGTACCTGTTTTTCCGGATTCCTCTTTGGCGGCCGGATGCTTTTCTCAATCGCGCCTGGCCCTGGCTGTCGCGATTCGGTCCGCAAACGCTGCGCTTCGGATTGCCGGCAACACTGATCCTGGGGGTATTTCTGGTGTCCCGGGATTGGCAGCGATTCATCGCGACTTTCCCCCATTTGTTCAGCCTGGGTGGCGCACTGGCCTTCGGCGTGGCGTTGTTCTTTGCCAAGCTGTGCCACGAATTCGGCCACGCGTTCATGGCCAAGCGCGCGGGCTGTCGGGTGCAAAGCATGGGCGTGGCGTTCATGGTGCTGCTGCCGATGTTCTACACCGATGTCAGCGATGCCTGGCGGGTCAATGATCGACGTGCCCGCTTGCTGATCGGGGCCGGTGGCGTGTTGGCCGAACTGCTGCTGGCGAGCATCGCGCTGCTCGCCTGGTCGCTGTTGCCCGACGGACCGGCGCGCACGGCGGCGTTCATGCTCGCCAGTGCCACCTGGATTACCACGCTGGTGATCAACCTCAACCCGTTCATGCGGTTCGACGGCTACTTTCTGCTCAGTGATTTCTGGGACGTGGAGAACCTGCAAGGGCGAGCCTTTGCCCTGTGCCGCTGGCATCTGCGTGAGACCTTGTTCGGCTACGGCGCACCGGCTCCGGAACCCTGGACGCCGACGATGCGGCGGCGTTTGCTGGTCTGGGGTTATGGAACGTGGTTGTGGCGTGCGGTGCTGTTTTTCGGGATTGCGCTGGCGGTGTACCACTTGTTCTTCAAGCTCTTGGGGATTTTCCTGATGCTGGTGGAGCTGGTGTGGTTCATCTTTCTGCCTATCGTGCGCGAGTGGCGCGAGTGGTGGAGCCAGCGTGAGCACGCCCATGTGTCGCGGGTGTTGTTGAGTGCGTTGGGGCTGGCCGCTTTTGTGCTGTTTCTGGCGCTGCCCTGGCGCAGTGCCGTGGAACTGCCGTCGATGCTTGAGGCCGGGCGCGTCAGTACCTTGCATGCGCCGGTGGCGGCGCGGGTCAGGCAGGTGAATGTCAGTGACGGTCAGGTGGTGGCTCAGGGCGATGTGCTGATCGAATTGGTGTCGCCGGATCTGGATTCGCGCCAGGCCATCGTCCGTCGCGAAATCCAGATCCAGCAATTGCAGATGCGCCGCCAGGCAAGTCGCAGCGAAACCGCCGCCGATGCGGGCATTGTCGAGCAGCGCCTGGCGGAGGCCGTGGCCGAGTACCGTGGGTTGGCTGCGCAACGGGAGCGGCTGCTGATTCGGGCGCCGCAGGCGGGCAAGGTGCGAGATCTGTTGCCGCAGTTGTCCGCCGGTCGCTGGTTGTCGCCCAAAGATCCGTTGGCGCGGGTAGTGGAGGACGGCGCACGGCTGCGGGGTTATCTGGCCGAGGCTGAGTTGTGGCGTGTTGCCCCGGGCGCCAGTGGGCGGTTTATCGCCGATGATCCGATGCACCCGGCGATCGCCGTGCAATTGACCGAAATCGACACCAACGGTGCGACCTATGTCGATCAGGAGGCATTGACCTCCGATCACCACGGGCCGATTGCCGTGCGCCGGGATGCCTCGCAACGGGCCGAGCCGGTACAGGGACAATACGGCGCGCGGCTGAACACCCTCGAGGCCACCCCGACGCCGCTTCAACCTTTGCGTGGCGTGGTGGTGTTGCAGGGGAGCGGCGAGTCTTTGCTGGGCGTTGCCTGGCGGCGGATGGCCGCGTTGGGTGTCAGGGAAAGCGGTTTCTAGGGAGAGCAGCGATGGCGAGCACGGATGCTGTGGTGGCCGACGGTTTGGTGGTGCGGCCGTCGCGCGTTAACGATGGACCTTTTCTGCACAGGCTTTATCAATCGGCACGACCGGATCTGCAATGGATCGACGGCGAGCGAGAGGTGGTTGAGCAGGTCGTCGCCCAGCAATTCCAGGTACAGGAACAAGGGCTGGGAGAGCACTTCCCCAATGCGATGCACTACGTGATCGAAAAACTCGACACGGCCATCGGTGCGTTGACCACTGATTTTGGTCCCAATGAAATCCGCGTGCTGTACCTGGCGTTCATCCCGCAGGCTCGTGGACAGGGTTACGGTCGGGCGGTGCTGCAAGGGGTGCAGAAAGCTGCGCAGCAGATTCGCTGCCCGGTGGCCACGGTGGTCTGGGCCAACAATGCCCACGCGCGCCAGCATTACCTGGCGCTGGGGTTTCAGGTTGAAGAGCGTAATCCGGCGGCGGAGCGGTTGGTGTGGTATCCCAATGGCTGAATACAACCATGACCCTGTGGGAGCGAGCCTGCTCGCGATAGCGGTGGATCATTCAGCAGTGATGTTGAGTGTGAAGGCCCCTTCGCCGGCAAGCCGGTCTCGCTCCTACATTTTGATCCCTGTGAATCAGTTGAATGCGATGTAGAAATATCCCACGCCCGGATCACGCCCCATGGCGGGCACCCGCGAGACAAAAATATCCTCTACGTAGCCAAGTTCCGGTAACTCCAGCGCACACAACCCATCTACGAACTCTGTGGGTTGCAGGCTGTTGAACTCGACCCGGAACGGCATGCGCTCGCTATTCGGCATCCGCGATCGGGGTGATTCTTCAAGGCTGTCGATATGGATCGGCAGCTCACTGCCATCCGGCAACCGCAGCGTCCCCGTCTTTCCCAGAAGCGCCTGAAAGTGTTGGTGTTGAACCTGTTGCAGCATGGCGTCACTCCCAAAATGAAAGTGACCGGGGGCGTTGAATCCCCCGGCCGGATTTCAACCGCGCGAAGGGAACAGCCCTTCCAGGGCAATGCTGAAGTTCAGCACCAGGAACGGGTTCATCGTTGCCATGGGCAGGCCGTTGCCGGCGGACGAGATTTCCCCGGTGACCGTCGTGGCCACACCCTTGAGCGGCACGGCCGCCGCACCTTGCTGATCGGAGTAAATGCTCGCCGAGCCCGGTCCGCCGCCGGAAGCGCCGATGTACGAGTTGGTCGCGGTGGGGGTGGTGACCGGGTTGCTCGCCGGGCTGGCCAGTTGCAGGGTGGTAGTGGCCGTCAGCCCGGACAGGGCGTGGGTGTGATTGGGCAGGTTGGTGATGGTCGCGGTGACGTTCTCGGTCCCGGAGAACTCGCCGATGACGCGTGGAGTCAGGTTCAGCCCGTTACCCATGCACACCGGCATTCGGCCTTGCAGGTTGGGCAGCATGAAGTTGGAGACGCCATTGCCTCCGAAGTTGACGCCCAGCAGCGCGAACAGTGCGTTGTATTGCTGGACAGAGAGCGTCTGGCCATTACACAAGGCCCAGCCGCTGGGCGCGTAGTTAAAGGCGAAAGGCTGGATAGTGCCGATGAATACTTCCATAGTTCCTCATCCCTCAGGTTAGTTGTCTGGCGCGCCACAAGCGTGGCCCGGACGTCCGGAACCATCGTTGCGATCAGCCGACTCCATTCATTTCCCTGGCTGAGTCACGCCAAACCAGAGCGTAGTTGATGCGCCTCACGGCCGAATGTCGCTGGTCGCAAAACCGGCATCGACGACGAACCGGCGCCGTCCTAAAGTGATCAAGAGGCAGGGTGGTCGAGGGCTGTTTCAGGGGGGGTAATGGAGGCGCGCAGAGAAACACCGTTTGGCGGCACCCATGAGCCGCACGCAGCACCCGGCATCTGGGCGATCGTTCAGCGCTGGTTGCGCTGGGCGCAGGAGCACTGGCTGTTGCCGATCCTGGCGTTGGCGGCGCTGGTGCGTTTCTACGACCTGACGGCAGCCGCCATTTGGGGCGATGAAGGGTCCAGCCTGCTGCTGAGTCAGTATTCACTGTCCGACATCTGGGTCCATGCGGCCCATGACGTGCACCCTCCGCTGTATTTCCTGCTGTTGCATGGCTGGGTCGGGTTGTTCGGCGACGGCATTTTTTCGATCCGCTGCCTCAGCGCCTTGCCCGGCATCGTCACGGTGTGGCTCGGCGTCTGGCTGATGGATTTGCTCGCCACTCGCCGTGCAGCGCTGCTGGCCGGTTTCCTGTTGGCACTGTTGCCCACGGCGGTGCGCTACAGCCAGGAAGTGCGCATGTATTCGCTGCTGGGGTTGTGGCTGATCGGCGCGACGATTGCCCTGGCCTACTGGATCAGGCGCCCGCATCGCAGGCGATATCTGGTGGCGTATGCGCTGTTGATGACTGCTGCGTTCTACACCCACTACTTCACGGCCCTGTGCGTGCTCTGCCACTGGCTGTATCTGGGGCTGATCCGCGTCCAGCCGGGGCATCGCTTGCGCCATGTTCAACGCCCCGGCTGGTGGCTGGCGAATGTCGCGATCGTGTTGTTGTACCTGCCGTGGGCGCCGAGCCTGATCGATCTGCTCCAGCACCTGGATCAGCTCAAGGCCAACGGCGACGTGGGCTGGGAAACGCCTGTCACGTTCGGCTCGTTGCCTTCGATGTTCTGGTCGTTCCTGATCCAGGACGATGGCGAGAACCTGCCGACGCTGATGTTCATCGCGATGCCGCTGGCGTTACTGGCCATTGTGGGGGTGGCGCTGGCGCGGGACCGCAGTGTCTTTCGTGGCAGCGCTCTGCTGGTGATCTACACGGCGTTGCCGTTGCTGCTGGTGTTCGGGGTTTCGTTTATCACGCCGGTGTTCATCGAGCGCTACCTGACGGCGTATGCCCTGGGGCTGCCGATGATTGTCGCGTTGGCGGTTGATCGTCTGTATTCAGGCTTTCGGGTGCTGGCCGTGACGGTGCTGGTGCTGTTTGTCGGTGTTGAACTGGTGGGTTTGAAGAACAACGCCACGGTGGACACCAATGATCAAATCAACGTCATGGTCGACTACGTGAACCAGCACTTCGTGACCGGTGACCGGATCGTCACCAGCGACATGCTCTGGTACCTCAGTTACGTCTATTACAACCGCACCGAGGCCAAGCCGCTGCTGTTCACTCCGCCGCTGGCCAATGGCGCTTCGAGCCGGCCGAACGCCTATGGCTTTGGCACATTGGTGACTCAGGACACGTACCTCGACAGTCTCGACCGCTTGCCCAAAGGCAGTGGCCGGGTCTGGCTGATTGGCACCGTCGATGTTCCGGACGAATTCGCGCCGTTGCCATCAGGCTGGCAGCGCTCGGGCGAAACACAGGCGGGAGGCGCCACTGCGCGATTGTTCGTACTGCATTGAGCCGGTGGAGTGCTTAAACGATTCACCTCACAAGCAGTAATAAAAAACGCGTTTTAGTCAGCGCCGTAACTTCGATTTGATATCAAAACACCACTACTTCTAAGGCCATTCATGGTCTACGCTCCGTCATACATAAAGGACTTATGACTAGGGTGAAGGGATTGCAGCAGTTCCATTTTATTTCCGGCTTGCCGCGCTCGGGCTCGACGCTGCTTTCTGCAATCCTTTTGCAGAACCCGCGTTTCCATGCCGGCATGACCAGCCCTGTCGGCTCACTCTTTTCCGGTGTCCTCGAACAATGCAGCGCCGGCAGCGAGTTCGGCGCGGTGATCGATACCGACCTGCGCCGCCGTTTGCTTCGCGGCCTGTTTGACTCCTTCTACGCCGACAAGGCCGACAAACCGGTGGTGTTCGACACCAACCGCTTGTGGAGTTCGCGCCTGCCGGCCATCAGCGATCTGTTCCCGCAAGCCAAGGTCATTGCCTGTGTGCGCAACGTTGCCTGGGTCATGGACAGCATCGAGCGTCTTTATCGCGCCAACCCTTTTGAAAACACCAAGCTGTTTGGCGATGCGGTCGAACGCAACACGGTCTACAGCCGCTGCGAAACCCTCGCCCAACGCAATCGCCTGGTCGGTTTTGCCTGGGCGGCGCTCAAGGAAGCCTATTACGGTGAACACGCCGACTCGCTGCTGATCGTCGATTACGACCTGCTGACCCAAGCGCCTGACCGGGTGATGCGGTTGGTCTACGACTTCATTGGCGAACCCTGGTTCGAGCACGATTTCGACCACCTGGCCTACGACGCGCCGGAGTTCGATCAAGCCCTCGGCGTGTCCGGCCTGCACAAGGTCAAACCCAAAGTCGAGTTGCAATCGCGGCGCACGATTTTGCCGCCGGATTTGTTCAAGCAGTACGCAGAATTGTCCTTCTGGCTCGATGGCTCTGCCAGCGCCGCCAATGTCATTCGTATGAAAGCCGATGCCGCGATCAGTTGATCGCGGCGTTTTCGTTTACGCAGAAAAAACGTTCGAGTCCGGGTGAGTAACATGTGGTGGAGCAACGGCAAGTCACGGATTACCAAAGGCGCACGAGCGCTGGCCTCTCCAATGATCATGTCCCTGGAACCGCGAATGCTGTTCGACGGCGCGGTAGCGGCCACGGTGGCCGATAGCGCCCAGGCTGACAGCCACACCACGGCCGACGCGGCCAAGCCGCCCGTTGCGGAGAAACCGGTCGCCAGCCAGGACACCCACGGCCAGGCCGATGCCACGCCCGCCGTGGCGCCCGTTGCCGTGCCGGGACAGAGCGTGGTGTTCGTCGATTCCCGGGTCAAGGATGCCGACAGCCTGCTCAAAGGTGTGGCGCCCGGTACTCAGGTGGTTCAACTCGATGGCACCAAGGACGGCTTGCAGCAGATTGCCGATTACCTGGACACCCATCAGGGCATCAGCTCGGTACAGATCATCGCCCACGGCAATGCGGGCGATCTGTGGCTGGGGAACAGTTACCTGTCTGCCGACAACGTCGCGGCCCGCAGCGCGGTGCTGGCGGAAATCGGCAAAGACATGAACGTCGGCGGCGACATCCTGATCTACGGCTGCTACACCGCCGAGGGTGAACGGGGTTTGAACTTCGTCGATTCCTTGGCGCAATTGACCGGCCGTGATGTAGCGGCGTCCAGCAACCGTACCGGCGTGGGTGGCGACTGGGATCTGGAGATCGCCACCGGCAATATCGAAAGCGCCAACGTGCTGTCGAAAATGGCCATGAGCGACTATCAGTGGGGCCTGGCGAGCTGGACGGCCACCAACAACGCCAACACCGGCGTGGGCTCGTTGCGTGCCGCCATCGCTTCGGCGCAGAACGGCGATACCGTCACTTTCAGCACCGGCATGACGGTGCAGTTGACCTCCGAACTGCTGATCAACAAGAACATCATCGTTGATGGCGACTTGAACAACGACGGTGTGGCGGATGTGACTCTCGACGGTCAGTACAGGACCCGGGTGATTGAAATTGCGGCGGGCAAAACCGTGACGCTCGATGGTCTGGTGATCACCCGTGGGCTGGTGTCGGGCACGGGCGGCAACGGTGGCTACGGCGCCACGGGCGCGATGGCCGGGGGGATTTTCAACGCAGGGGTCTTGACGCTGAACAACGTGACCGTGACCTCAAACGCCGCATCTGGCGGCGGTGGCGGCGGCGGTGTCACAGGGGCGTTTTACGGTGGTGGCGGTGGCGGCGGTGGTGGTCTGGGCGGCCAGGGTGGCGGGCACGGCGGTTCGGCCGGGCCGGGCACCGGCACGTTGGGCGGCCAGGCAGGCAGCGGTGGCGTTGGTGGTTACGGCGGCGGTTACGACGCGACCCACATGGGCGGTCGCGGCGGCACCAGCACTGGCGGGGCTGGCGGCGTGGGCGTTTCCTACTACAGCAACGGCGGTAACGGTGCGACGGCCACCAATGGCACGATTTCCATTGGCGGCGGTGGCGGCGGCGCCGGTTGGGACAAGGTCGGTGGCGCCGGCGGCAACGCGGCGGGCGGGATCTACAACGCAAGCTCCGGCGTTATCACCATCATCGGCACGTCGAACATTACCAACAACATCGGTGCCGGTGGTGGCGGCGGCGGTGGCGGTGGCCAGGGCAGCAACGCCTCCAACGGCGGCATCGGCGGCCGGGGCGTCGGTGCGATCTGGAACAAGGGCACATTGCTGATCACCGCCGCCAACTTCGCGGCCCTGGCCGGTAATGCCGCGGGCAGCGGTGCCGGTGGTACTGCGCAGGGCGGGGGGACAATTGGCACCTCGCCGACCGCCGTGGCGGCAATCTACAACGACGGCGGGATACTCAACACCGCCTATGCACCGCCGCCGACCGCAACCATTCTGGTCGCCGATACCACGTTGAGCATCGGCGAAACGAGCCTGGTGACCATCACCTTCTCCGAAGCGGTGACCGGTTTCACCAACGCGGACCTGACCATCGCCAACGGCACCTTGAGCGCAGTGAGCAGCAGCGACGGCGGTATCACCTGGACGGCAACGTTCACGCCAACCGCCAGTATTTCCGACACGACCAACGTCATCACCCTCGACAATACCGGGGTGATCAACGGCCTGGGTACTGCTGGCGTCGGCACCACCAATTCCAATAACTACGTCGTCGATACCGCTCGCCCGACTGCGGGTATCGTGTTTGCCGACACGGCGCTCAAAGCCGGCGAAACCTCGCTGGTGACCATCACCTTCAACGAGGCCGTAACCGGTTTAACCAATGCCGACCTGACGATTGCCAACGGCACCTTGACGGCGGTGAGCAGCAGCGATGGCGGCATCACCTGGACGGCCACGTTCACTCCGACGGCCAGCATTACTGACTCGACCAACCTGATCACCCTGGACAACACCGGTGTCAGCGACCTGGCGGGCAACGCCGGCAGCGGCACCACCGACTCGAACAACTACGCCATTGATACCGTGCGTCCGACCGCGACCATCGTCGTGGCCGACACGGCGCTGAGCATCGGCGAAACCTCGCTGGTGACGTTCACCTTCAGCGAAGCGGTCAGTGGTTTCACCAACGCCGACCTGACCATCGCCAACGGCACATTGACGGCGGTGAGCAGCAGCGATGGCGGCATCACCTGGACTGCAACCTTCACCCCGAACACCAGCATCAATGACACGACCAACCTGATCGTCCTGAACAACACCGGCATCAGCGACCTGTCGGGCAACGCCGGCAGCGGCACCACCGATTCCAACAATTACGCCATTGATACCGTGCGTCCGACCGCGACCATCGTGGTGGCCGACAATGCGCTGAAAATCGGTGAAACCTCGCTGGTGACCATCACCTTCGCCGAGGCGGTGAGCGGTTTCAGCAACGCCGACCTGACCATCGCCAACGGTACGCTGACGGCAGTGAGCAGCAGCGACGGCGGCATCACCTGGACGGCGACCTTCACCCCGACCAGCGCTATCACCGACAGCACCAACCTGATCACCCTGGACAACACGGGTGTCAGCGACCTGTCGGGCAACGCGGGCAGCGGCACCACCGACTCCAACAACTACGCCATCGACACCGTGCGGCCAACGGCAACCATCGTCGTGGCGGACACTGCGCTGAGGATCGGTGAAACCTCGCTGGTGACCATCACCTTCAGTGAAGCGGTCAGTGGTTTGACCAACGCGGACCTGACGATTGCCAACGGCACCTTGAGCGCCGTCAGCAGCAGCGATGGCGGCATCACCTGGACTGCGACCTTCACGCCGAGCGCCAGCATCAACGACACGACCAACCTGATCACCCTGGACAACACCGGCATCAGCGACCTGTCGGGCAACGCCGGCAGCGGCACGACCGATTCCAATAATTACGCCATCGACACCGTGCGTCCGACCGCCACGATTGTGCTGGCCGATACTTCACTGACCGCCGGCGAAACCTCGCTGGTGACCATCACATTCAGCGAGGCGGTCAGCGGTTTCACCAATGCGGACCTGAGCATCGCCAACGGCACCTTGAGCGCGGTGAGCAGCAGCGACGGCGGCATCACCTGGACCGCGACCTTCACGCCAACGGTAGGTGTGAACGATGCGACCAACGTCATCACCCTGAACAATACCGGTGTGGCCGACCTCTCCGGCAACACAGGCAGCGGGACTACCAACTCCGGTAACTACACGATTGATACCGTGGCACCGACAGCCACCATTGTCGTCGCCGACACCGCACTGAGAATCGGCGAAACCTCGCTGGTGACCATCACGTTCTCCGAGGCCGTGACCGGTTTCAGCAACGCCGACCTGACGATTGCCAACGGTACCTTGAGCGCGGTGAGCAGCAGCGACGGCGGCATTACCTGGACCGCCACCTTCACGCCAACCGTCAGCATCACCGATGCGACCAACCTGATCATCCTGGACAATAGCGGCGTGCAGGGGGGCAGCAGCGGCAACGTGGGCATCGGCACCAGCAATTCGAACAACTACGCCATCGACACCGTGCGTCCGACAGCAACCGTCGTCGTGGCGGATACTGCGCTGAGGATCGGTGAAACCTCACTGGTGACGATCACCTTCAGCGAGGCGGTCACTGGTTTCACCAACGCGGACCTGACGATTGCCAACGGCACCTTGAGCGCGGTCAGCAGCAGCGATGGCGGCATCACCTGGACCGCGACCTTCACGCCGAGCGCCAGCATCAACGACACGACCAACCTGATCACCCTGGACAACACCGGCATCAGCGACCTGTCGGGCAACGCCGGCAGCGGCACCACCGATTCCAATAATTACGCCATCGACACAGTCCGGCCTACCGCGACCATCGTCGTGGCCGACCCAACCCTGACCGCCGGCGAAACCTCGCTGGTGACCATCACCTTCAGCGAGGCGGTCAGCGGTTTCACCAATGCAGACCTGAGCATCGCCAACGGCACCTTGAGCGCGGTGAGCAGCAGCGACGGCGGCATCACCTGGACCGCGACCTTCACGCCAACAGTGGGTGTGAACGATGCGACCAACGTCATCACCCTGAACAATACCGGTGTGGCCGACCTCTCCGGCAACACAGGCAGCGGCACCACCAACTCCGGTAACTACACGATTGATACCGTGATTCCGACGGCCACCATTATCATTGCCGACAACGCGCTGAAAATCGGCGAAACGTCCCTGGTGACCATCACGTTCTCCGAGGCCGTGACCGGTTTCAGCAACGCCGACCTGACCATCGCCAACGGCACCTTGACGGCGGTGAGCAGCAGCGATGGCGGCATCACCTGGACGGCGACCTTCACCCCGACCAGCGCCATCACCGACAGCACCAACCTGATCACGCTGGACAACAGCGGTGTACAAAACGGCTCGGGCAACACCGGCATCGGCAGCACCGACTCCAACAACTACGCCATCGACACCGTGCGCCCGACGGCGACGATCATTGTGACTGACCCCTCGCTGGCGGTGGGTCAAACCTCGCTGGTGACGATCACCTTCAGCGAGGCGGTCACTGGCTTCACCAACGCCGACCTGACGATTGCCAACGGCACCTTGAGCGCGGTCAGCAGCAGCGACGGCGGCATCACCTGGACGGCCACTTTCACGCCGAGCGCGAGCATCAACGATGCGACCAACCTGATCACGCTGAACAACACGGGGATCGCGGACCTGGCCGGCAACTCGGGCTCAGGCACCACCGATTCCAACAACTACACCATCGACACAGCCCGGCCCACCGCGACCATTGTGGTCGCCGACAGCACCCTCAGCGCGGGCGAAACCACGCTGGTGACTATCACGTTCAGCGAAGCCGTGAACGGTTTCGACAACAGTGACCTGAGCATCCCCAACGGTACGTTGAGCGCGGTGAGCAGCAGCGATGGCGGCATCACCTGGACCGCCACGTTCACACCGACGGTTGGCATCAAGGACACCAGCAACCTCATCACCCTGAACAACACCGGGGTCACCGACATCGCCGGTAACACGGGCAGCGGAACCACCAACTCGGCGAACTTCACGATCGACACTGTGCTGCCGACAGCCACCATTGTGGTCTCCGACACGGCGCTGAAGGCGGGTGAAACCGCTACGGTGACCATCACCTTCAGCGAGGCGGTGAGCGGTTTCTCCAACGCCGACCTGACGATTGCAAATGGCACGCTCAGCAACGTGTCTTCGGGCGATGGCGGTGTCACCTGGACGGCAACGTTCACCCCGACGTCGAGCATCACCGACACCAGCAACCTGATCACCCTCGACAACACCGGCGTGGCCAACGCCTCGGGCAACAGCGGTGTGGGCACCACCGATTCCAACAATTTCGCCATCGACACCGCGCTGCCGACCGCCACCATCGTGGTTGCCGACAACCGCCTGGGCATTGGCGAAACCACCACGGTGACCATCACCTTCAGTGAAGCGGTGAGTGGATTCGATCTGTCGGACATCAGCGTGGCCAACGCTGTGCTGTCGAACCTGACCAGCAGCGACGGCGGTATCACCTGGACCGCGACCCTGACGCCGACCGCCGGCATCAACGATGCGACCAACCTGATCGTGCTCGACACCGGCACCTTGCAGGACCTCGCGGGGAATGCCGGCGCGAGCATCGCTATTTCCAACAACTATGCCCTGGACGTAACCCGGCCAACGGTGAGCATCGTGGTCGCCAACCCGAGCATGGCTGCCGGCCAGAGCACGGTGGTGACGTTTACCTTCAGCGAGGCCGTGAGTGATTTCGACCTGTCGGACCTGAGCGTGACCAACGGCGACTTGTCCAACCTGAGCAGCAGCGACGGCGGCAAGACCTGGACCGCGACCTTCACGCCAACTGCCAATGTCAGTGACCCGAGCAACTTTATCGCCCTCGACACGAGCAATGTCACCGACCTGGCGGGTAATGCGGGGGCCACGGTGTCGGTCTCCAACAACTACGCGATAGGCGTCGTGGCGCCGACACCGGCACCGACACCGGCTACGGTGCAGGTGACCCCGGATCCGGAGTTCCTCAGCAGCGACCCGGTGACCGTGACCGATCAACCGAACGTGCCACTGCAACCAATCATCTTCGCCCCGCCCTCTGGTGATCTCGGCTCGCCGCTGACGTTTGCCCCGTTGTTCGAGGACCGGGTGATCGGCAATGGCATTCGGCCGTTGGGCGACATCTTCATGAACAACGGCGCGCTGGCGCAGAGTTTCA
Source organism: Pseudomonas sp. FW300-N2A2 (assembly GCF_017351735.1). Lineage (NCBI taxonomy): Bacteria > Pseudomonadati > Pseudomonadota > Gammaproteobacteria > Pseudomonadales > Pseudomonadaceae > Pseudomonas > Pseudomonas sp. FW300-N2A2. Next base: position 54,523 of record NZ_JACNDU010000010.1, read on the forward strand.
TCGCGCAGGTGTTCAGCAGCAGCGACAGCGGCGGTGAAGGTGCAGGCCACGGCTTCCTTGGTTTCGGTGGTGGCGATGGCGGGGTTTTCAGCACCAGCACGTTGTCGAGTCTGTTTAATCAGGAGTCCGGTAACGAGCGAGACTCGCTGAGTTCCTTTGGCAACCATTCGATCAAGGCCGGTGATGTTTCACAGGGGCTGCGCGGCGTGTTTGGCGCGCCGAGCCTCGTCCAGCAATTGCAACAGCTCAAAGACACCGAGCAACGGCAGGTCAACGACCTGGCCGCTGCTTTGAAACAGGCCGGCATCAGCGAAATGCAGGCCTGAAATACTTAAAGCAGTGCGTCACCCAGGGGCAGTCAAGGATGAAGAGAAGTCAGCAGTTGTTTGTCGCCAGTCTGCTCGCGCTGGCGATCAGTGGATGTGCCGTCAAAAGTGAACCGATCGAACGCAGCGTCAGCGAACAGCGCGCCCGAAGCGATCTGCAAAGCATGTACAAGGGTCAGGAACCGCTCAGCGGTCCGCTGACCCTGCATCAGGCCATGGCCCGCGCGGTGAAGTACAACCTCGAAGGCCGGCTCAAGATCATGGAAGAGGCCTTGGCCAAGCGCCAACTCGACCTCGCCAGTTTCGACATGTTGCCGCGCATGGCGCTGGACGCTGGTTATGTCGGCCGCAACAACGTCAGCGCCTCCAGCAGCCAGAGCGTGCGGACCGGCACCCAGTCGTTGGAACCGTCGACTTCACAGGACCGCGATCGTGAAGTGGCAGACCTGACCATGGTCTGGAACGTGCTCGATTTCGGCGTCAGTTACATCAGCGCCAAGCAACAGGGCGACCAGCGGCTGATCGTTCAGGAACGCCGGCGCAAAGTGATCAACACCATCGTTCAGGACGTGCGCTCGGCCTATTGGCGAGCCATGGCCGCCGAGCGCTTGCTCAAGCAGATCGACAGCCTCATGTCCCGGGTCGAGACCGCGCGCGGCAACAGCCAGAGCATGAGCCAGCAGCGCATCGGCGATCCGATCCAGGCATTGGGATATCAACGCTCGCTGATCGAAGCCACGCGCCAACTCGAAGAACAGCGCCGCGCCCTGTCGCTGGCGAAAACCGAACTGGCGACCCTGATCAATCTGCCGCTGGGTACCGAACTGACCCTGGCGACCCAGGACGACTACGTCATCCCGGAACTCAAGGTCGACCTCGCCAGCCTGGAGCAGGAAGCCCTGACCAGCCGCCCGGAACTGCGTGAGCAGGATTACCAGAGCCGCATCAGCGCCGCCGAAACCCGCAAAGCCATGCTGCGTCTGCTGCCGGGGCTGGAGTTCTCCGCTGGCGGGCATTACGACAGCAACTCTTTCCTGGTGGAGCAGGGTTGGGCCGACTACGGCGTGAAGGTGACCTGGAACCTGTTCAACGTGATCTCGGCACCGGCGGCGATCAACGTCGCCAAGGCCGGTGAAGAAGTGGCTACGGCGCGCCGTCAGGCCATGTCGATTGCGGTGCTGGCGCAGCTCTATGTGGCCAACGCCAACTACCGCGAGGCGCTGCGGCAATTCAAGACCAATCAGCAACTGTCGGACATTGACGGGCAGATTGTCGGCCAACTGCGCAATCGCTATCAGGCGGCGGGGCTGGGCGAACTGGACTTGATTCAGGGCGAGTTGAACACCTTGCAGGCCGATCTGCGCCGCGACCTGTCGTACGCCGATCTGCGCAACGCGTACGGGCAGATTTTTGCCAGCGCGGGGCTCGATCCGCTGCCGGACCAGGTGCAGTCCACCGAAGTCCAGTCCATCGCCACCGCGTTGGCCAATCGCGAATCAGCGTGGGCGGCGGGCGACATCACGGTGCCGGTGACGCATGTCCAGACTCAATAACCTGCAGGCGCCGACGGCGAGCATCAGCCGGGCACAACGTGAAGCCCGCAACGGCCATCGCGGCACGGTGATTTTGCTGACCGGTTTGCCGGCAGCGGGGAAGTCGACCCTGGCCCAGGCGCTGCACGCCGAATTGTTCGAACGCGGCGTGCAGAGCGTCGTGCTCGACGGCGATGGGCTGCGGGTCGGGCTCAATCGTGATCTGGGTTTTGCTGACAGCGATCGCCAGGAAAATATTCGCCGTGCCAGCGAAGTGGCGGCATTGCTGGTGGAGAACGGGCACATCGTGATTCTGGCGATGATCGCGCCGTTGCTGGAGTTGCGTGAGTTATTTGCCACGCGTCTGGGCGAGGATTACCGCGAAGTCTGGTGCAGCGCATCACTGGCGGTGTGCGAGCAGCGTGACCCCAAAGGTCATTACGCCCGCGCACGTCGCGGTGATTTGGCCGGGTTTACCGGGGTTTCCGCGCCTTATGAACCGCCCCCGTCCGCTGCGCTGGTACTCGACACCGGGGCGCAGTCGGTCGATGCCTGTCTCGACCGTTTACTGACCTGGCTCGGCGAGTGCGCCGTGTTGCCCAAAGGCTGATTGTTCAAGGTTTCGACAAATCCGCCATGCCTTTGAGCAGCTCGATGGGCAGTGGAAAAACGATGGTCGAACTCTTGTCCCCGGCTATCGAACTCAGGGTCTGCATGTAACGCAGCTGCATGGCGCCCGGCTGACGGCCAAGCATTTCGGCGGCCTGCATGAGTTTTTCCGAGGCTTGCAATTCGCCTTCGGCGTGGATGACCTTGGCCCGACGTTCCCGCTCGGCTTCGGCCTGCTTGGCGATGGCGCGGACCATCGATTCGTTGAGGTCTACGTGCTTGATTTCGACGTTGGCGACCTTGATGCCCCAGGCGTCGGTCTGCGCATCGAGCACTTGCTGGATATCGATGTTCAGCCGTTCGCGCTCGGCCAGCAGTTCATCGAGTTCGTGTTTACCGAGCACCGCGCGCAAGGTGGTCTGGGCCAGTTGACTGGTGGCCATCAGGAAATCTTCGACCTGGATGATCGCCTTCTGCGGGTCGAGCACGCGGAAGTACAGCACCGCATTGACCTTGACCGAAACGTTGTCGCGGGTGATCACATCTTGAGGTGGCACGTCGAGCACCACGGTACGCAAGTCGACGCGGACCATTTGCTGGACCACCGGAATCAGCAGGATCAGGCCGGGGCCTTTGACTTGCCAGAAACGACCGAGCTGGAACACCACCCCGCGCTCGTATTCACGCAGGATGCGAAAAGTCGATCCCGCCAGTGCAATCACCAACAGCAGCAGCGCGGCAAAACCCAGTTGCAGGCCCATGGTTATTCTCCATCCGGCGCCGCGTCAGCCGCGGCCACTTTCAGCACTAATCCCTTGCGTGCCACCACCCGGACCTGTTGCCCGGGTTGCAGTGGCGTGGCGCTGAGTACTTGCCACTTTTCGCCTTGCAGGTGCACCCAGCCGTTGCAGGCATTGCCGGGCTGCAACGACATCACCGGGGCCACGCTGCCCACCAGTCCGGCATCGCCACTGACGGTTTGGCGCGGTCGGGTTTTCAGGGCGTGGATCACCAGGAATATCAACAACAACGCGCTGATCAGCCCCAGGCCGATCATCAGCGGCACAGGCACTTCGGTGTTGCTCAGGATCACCGCGCCGATGACGAACATCACAATCCCGCCCAACCCGATCACGCCGTAATTGGGCAAGGCGGCTTCGGCGATCAGGAACGCGATGCCGAATGTGATCAGCCAGATTCCGATGGGGTTGGGAATCAGCACGATTGTGTCCGTCGCGAACGCCGACCCGCTCAGGGCCAGCAGTAGTGCGACTGCACAGCAACGAATGTTCACTTGACCCTCCTTGTAGGCGCGAGCCTGTTCCGGGCGGCGTTCCGACGATGAACCTGAGAGCGCCTCGCGATCCGTTCAGTCCGCGTTCCCGCTGACGCCCATCGCTAAATACAGTCTAGTCGAGTGGTGGGTTGTACGAATTTTGTACAGTTGTCGACGGTGTTCCGGTGGGCAGATTTCCCACGCGAAGACGCCAGCGGGCCTAGACTTTTCAATGGTGAGAACAGGTTTATTCATTGTCCGTGAACGTTGTTGCGGACACCGAGGTGCATCATGCGTATGGCAAGAACCATGCAGCGCAGCCTGGAAAAGGCGCACTGCGAATTTGACATCGTTACCCACCCACACTCGGCCAGCAGCCTTGAAACGGCGCGGGTCGCGGGCATTCCTGCCGAACGGGTGGCCAAGTCGGTGATCCTCGACGACCACCACGGTCATTTCCTGATGGCCGTGCTGCCGGCGAGTCGTCACCTGGACCTGAGCAAAGTGCGCAGCAGCGGCGAGTGGCAGATCACCCGGGAAAGCACCCTGGCGCATCTGTTCGAAGACTGCGAACGCGGCGCGGTGCCGGCGTTGGGTGAGTCCTATGGCCTGGACATGGTCATCGACCCCTTGCTGACCCGGCAGAACGACATCTATCTGGAGGCAGGCAACCACAACAACCTGCTGCACATGAGCGTGCCGGAGTTCCTGAAAATGGTGCCGCATGCCGAGGTGCGGGAGTTGAGTAGTTGAGTAATGTGTCGTCTGTGACACCGCCATCGCGAGCAGGCTCGCTCCCACAGGAGTATCGAAAATCCTGTGGGAGCGAGCCTGCTCGCGATTGACCGCGTAGCGGTCACCAAATCATCAGCCATTTCCAAGGAGCTAGACATGGAATCCCCAACCCACAGCCTTCCCTCCCTGTTCAAACAACTCGGCCTGCCCGATGACGCCGAAAGCATCGATAAATTCATCGCCACCCATTCACCGCTCAAGCCTGAACTGCATTTGGCCGACGCCTTTTTCTGGAGCCCGAGCCAGGCGCAGTTTTTGCGCGACGACATTCTGGATGACGCGGATTGGGCGGAGGTGGTGGATCAACTGGATGTGCTGCTGAGGAAAGGACGAGGCGGTTAAAAACCGATCATCTTCCTAAAAATTGTTTCAAAACTTGACCAACTTTCCCCTCAAATGACATATTGATAGTTAGCAAACTAACAGTGTGTCTTTCCGCTCGTGCCAAAAAACCTCGACGCTCTCCAGATGAACATCAGCAGCTCCATGGTGGTAGCCGCCCGGCATTGGCGGAAGATCTGCCAGACCACGCTGGTCAACTATGGAATCTCCGAAGCCTGCGCCGTTCCGTTGTTGATGATCGGGCGGTTGGGCGAGGGTGTGCGGCAGGTGACCGTGGCGCAGGCGGCCGGGATGGAGAGCCCTTCGCTGGTGCGGCTGCTCGATCAGTTGTGTCATGCCGGCTACGTTCGTCGCACCGAAGATGCCCATGACCGCCGCGCCAAATGCCTGAGCCTGACCGACACCGGTCGGGAGTTGGTGCAGGCCGTCGAAATCGAGTTGGTGCGCTTGCGTAATGAAGTGCTGGAAGGCATCGCCCCGAGTGATCTGGAGGCAGCTTTGCGGGTATTGAAAGCGTTTGAGGCGGCCAACGCTCCGTCGGTGGTGAACCCTTGAGCGGATTTTTTACCGGCGTTCCCCCGGCGCGGGACTGGTTCTACGGCGTGCGCACTTTCGCGGCGTCGATGATCGCGCTGTACATCGCCATGCTCATGCAAATGCCGCGTCCGTATTGGGCGATGGCCACGGTTTACATCGTTTCCAGTCCGTTTGTCGGCCCTACCAGTTCCAAGGCGTTGTACCGCGCGGTCGGTACGTTTCTCGGTGCGGCGGCGGCAGTTTTTTTCGTGCCGATGTTTGTTCAGAGCCCCTATGTGCTGGTGGTCGTTATCGCGCTGTGGACCGGGGTTCTGCTGTTCCTGTCGTTGCACCTGCGTACCGCCAACAGCTACGCGTTGATGCTTGCCGGTTACACCCTGCCGCTGATCGCCTTGCCGGTGGTGGATAACCCGTTGGCGGTGTGGGATGTCGCTGAAGCGCGGACTGAAGAGATCTTCCTCGGCATCGCCGTCGCGGCGGTGGTCGGCGCGATGTTCTGGCCGCGGCGGCTGGCGCCGGTGTTCAACGATTCGGTGAACAAATGGTTTGCCGATGCCTCGACCTACAGCCTGCGATTCCTCAGCCGCAACGTGCAGCCGGACGAAGTCAGCGCGCTGCGCTCGTCGATGGTCGCGACCTTTAACACTCTGGAATTGATGATCGGCCAGTTGCCCCACGAAGGCGCGCGCCCGCAAACCGTGCGCAATACCAAGGAACTGCGCGGCCGAATGATTCATCTGCTGCCGGTGATCGACGCGCTCGATGACGCGCTTTACGCCCTTGAGCGGCGCACGCCGGAGCTTGTGGATAAGTTCGCGCCATTACTGGCCGCCACCACCGAATGGCTCAACCACAAAGACGCCGACCTCGGTCGCTGGCAAGCGCTGAAAGATCAACTCGAAGCGCTGCAACCCACTGCCGAAGCGCTGGATGACCGCAAGCAATTGCTGTTCTCCAACGCGCTGTACCGTCTCGGCGAATGGGTCGATTTGTGGCAGGACTGCCGCAGCCTGCAATACGCCATACAGTGCGAAAGCCAGGACAGTTGGCGCGCGGTGTACCGGCATTGGCGCCTCGGTCGCCTGTCACCGTTTCTCGACCGTGGGCTGATGTTTTATTCGGCGGCGTCCACGGTCACCGCGATCATTGTCGCCTCGGTGTTGTGGATTCTGCTCGGCTGGACCGACGGCGGCAGCGCGGTGATTCTGGCGGCGGTGGCGTGCAGCTTCTTCGCGTCGATGGACGACCCGGCGCCGCAGATTTACCGGTTCTTTTTCTGGACGGCGATGTCGGTGCTGTTCGCCAGTCTTTACCTGTTCCTGGTGCTGCCTAACCTGCATGATTTCCCGATGCTGGTGCTGGCGTTCGCCGTGCCGTTCATTTGCATCGGCACCCTGACGGTCAAGCCGCAGTTTTACCTGGGCATGCTGCTGACGCTGGTCAACACCTCGTCCTTCATCAGCATCCAGGGCGCTTACGACGCGGACTTCCTCAGCTTCGCCAACTCCAACCTGGCCGGCCCGGTCGGTTTGCTGTTTGCGTTTGTCTGGACCCTGATCGCCCGGCCGTTCGGCGCAGAACTGGCGGCCAAGCGCCTGACCCGTTTCAGCTGGCGCGACATCGTCAGCCTCACCGAGCCGGCCTCCCTGGCCGAGCATCGCCGCTTGGGTGTGCAGGTGCTCGACCGTTTGATGCAGCATTTGCCGCGCCTGGCCATGACCGGCCAGGACACCGGCATCGCATTACGCGAAGTGCGCGTGGCGCTGAACTTGCTCGACTTGCTGGCCTACACGCCGCGTGTGTTCGGCGTACCGCAAACATTGCTGCACCAAGTGGTGGCCGAGGTCGGCGAGTATTTCAAAGCCTGCCTCAAGGCTGGCGAACGTTTGCCGGCGCCCAGTGCGTTGTTGATGACCATGGACCGCGCGCGCCGTGCCCTGAACCGCGAATGCGATGACGGCGCCCGTCTGCACCTGCTGCACGCCCTAAGCGGCTTGCGTCTGGCCTTGCTGCCCGGTGTGGAATTCCTCGGCACCGGTGACCTCGAAGAACCGCTTCCCCATGGCATCGATGGAGCGCCTTTATGATCGGTGATCTGGATATCAGCGGGGTGTTCCTGCCCACGCTGCTGGTGCTGATGGGCATTACCTATGTGATTTACCTGCTGGTGCACGGGTTGCTGACGCGCCTGCACTTTTACCGTCTGGTCTGGCACCGGGCATTGTTCAACGTGGCTCTCTACGCCTTGCTGCTCGGCGCCGTGGACTCACTCAGTCGATACCTGATGACATGAAAAAACCTTTTCTGACCCTTGGTCGCGTGGTCCTGACCCTGCTGATCGTGACCTTCGCCGTTGTCGTGGTCTGGCGCATGGTGATGTATTACATGTTCGCGCCGTGGACTCGCGACGGGCACATTCGCGCCGACATCGTGCAGATCGCCCCGGACGTGTCCGGGCTGATTCAGCAAGTGGACGTGCGCGACAACCAGTTGGTCAAACGCGGCCAGGTGCTGTTCAGCATCGATCAGGACCGTTTCAAACTCGCCCTGCGCCAAGCCAAAGCAGCGGTCGCCGACCGTCAGGAAACCCTGGCGCAAGCGCAACGCGAAGCCAAGCGTAACCGTGGCCTCGGCAATCTGGTGCCGGGCGAGCAACTGGAAGAAAGCCAATCACGAGTCGCCCGCGCCGAAGTGGCGCTGATGGAAGCGCAAGTGGCAGTGGACAGCGCCCAGCTCAACCTCGACCGCTCGACCATCCGCAGCCCGGTGGATGGCTACGTCAACGACCGTGCGCCGCGTGCGCAGGAATTCGTCACCGCCGGGCGCCCGGTGTTGTCGGTGGTGGACAGCAATTCCTTTCACATCGACGGCTATTTCGAAGAAACCAAACTCGACGGCATCCACGTTGGCCAGAGCGTCGACATTCGCGTGATCGGCGACCGCGCCCGCCTGCGCGGCCATGTGGAAAGCATCGTCGCGGGCATCGAAGACCGTGACCGCAGCAGCGGCAGCAACCTGCTGCCGAACGTCAACCCGGCGTTCAGCTGGGTGCGGCTGGCGCAGCGGATTCCGGTGCGGATCGCCTTCGATGACGTGCCGGCGGATTTCCGCATGATTGCCGGGCGCACCGCGACGGTGTCGATCATCGGCGACCAGCAGCAGGAGTCGGCCAAATGAGCAGGGCCTCGGGTTTGGCGATTGCCGGATTGAGTTTGCTGTTGTCGGCGTGCCAGACGGTCGGGCCGGATTATCAACTGCCGGAAGAGGCCGCTGTTCACCGCGAAGATTTTCAGGGCGAACTGGCCGTGGACGGCAAACCGGTGGTCTCGGCGCCGGTGCCGGCCGATTGGTGGCGGCTGTATCAGGATCCACGGCTCAATCAACTGGTCCAGCAAGCGTTGGCGTCCAACACCGATCTGCGTGTGGCGGCCGCCAGCCTGCTGCGGGCTCGCGCGCAGGTCGATGAAGCCGAGGCCGCCGGAGGCTGGAGCGGTGGCATAAAAATGGGCGCCGAGCGTTTGCAGGAGTCCGGCGAAGCGTTCCTGTTGCCTGAGAAAGTGCCGGTGGCCAACATCGGTGATATCGGCATCAGCGCTTCATACCAGTTCGATCTGTTCGGCACGCTCAAGCGCGGCATCGAAGCCGCCAAGGCCAATGCCGATGCGACCCAGGCCGCCGCCGATACCGCACGTATCACGTTGGTGGCCGATGTGGTGCGCGCCTACACCCAGGTGTGTGCGGCTAATGAAGAACGGGAAATTGCCCAGCACTCCCTCGACCTGCAATCGCAGAGCACCACATTGATCCAGCGCCTGCGCGACGCCGGTCGAGGTGATGAAACCCAGGTCACCCGTTCGCAAACCCAATTCAAGTCCCTGCGCGCCGAGATGCCGCGCTACGAGGCTGCGCGTCAGGCCGGGCTGTTCCGCCTGTCGATGCTGCTGGCCAAACCGGTCGATCAATTGCCGGCCGGCACCGCCAGTTGCGCGCAGCTGCCGAAAATCGCGCAATTGGTGCCGGTGGGCGATGGCGCCTCACTGCTCAAACGTCGCCCCGATATCCGCCAGGCTGAGCGTCGGCTGGCCGCTGCGACGGCCGGTATCGGTGTCGCCACCGGTGAGCTGTACCCGGACATCCGCATCGGCGCGACCATCGGCACCGTCGGCATTCTGGAAAACCTCGGCGAACCCTCCACCAATCGCTGGGGCTTCGGCCCATCGCTGAGCTGGAGCGTGCCGACCAACGGGGCCCGGGCGCGAATCCGCGAAGCTGAGGCCGTGACCCAGGCGACGCTGGCGCACTTTGATGGTGTCGTTCTCAACGCCATACGTGAAACCCAGACCAGCCTGGCGCAGTACTCGGCGTTGCTGCAGCGTCGAGAAGCCCTGGCGGACGCCGAACAATCGGCGAAGCTGGCCGCCGACCAGACGCACCGTTTCTTCCAGGCCGGCCGCGAGTCGTTCCTGGCCGACCTGCAAGCGACCCGCACCTACACCGACGTCACGGCACAACTGGCCGCCGCCAACACTCAGGTTGCGTTGAGCCAGATCGATCTGTTCCTGGCGCTGGGCGGCGGCTGGGAAAGCGGACGAACGCAAGGCTCGAATACCGGCAAACCCTGAGGCCGTTGCTATGCTTTGACTTGATGAGGTCGCGCGTCGAACTCATCAATCAAGGCTCGCGTTGGTCATGGGGATTCCAACAATGAAAAACCCTTATGCTCCCGGCTTCTGGTGCGCTATTGCGGCGTTGGTATTGCTGTCGGCCACCTATTTCTACGGCATCATGCTGGCCCACCAGATCGACAAGGCGCTGGTGTTTCTCGATAGCGCGGCGGCGCTGATCGCGGTGATGGCGATCGTGGTGGTGGCCTGGGCTTCGTTCCAGGGTCAGCGCATCAAAAAAAGACAACTCGAACAAGGCAAGACCCTGGTGCTGATCTGGGACACCAAGGTCGCTTTGCGCCGGGTCGAAACGGTGTTCGATCGTTACTTCTGGGGCAGTTACTGGCAACCGGGGCGCACGTTCCAGGAAGTCATGGGCGAACTCACCGGCACACCGCTGGAAAAAAGCCTCGAAACCTTGAAGAAGCAATGCCTGGCCCTCGACAAACAAGTGTCCGAGGACGACTGGCACTGGTTGAATAACGCCCGTGAACTCTCCGATGTCGCCGCCGCCATGGCACGCGAACGCTATCAGCTGGATTTCTGCGACCCGCGCGCGGACGTGACGGGCGGGGCGGTGATCAATCGGGATTTTGAAGTGCTGGTTTATACGTGGACGGCGCGGCTGAAAAGCTTTGATCATCAGCTGGATGAGATGGAAGTGCAGTATTCCTGAATTGATGCTGGCTGGACTGACGCCATCGCCGGCAAGCCGGCTCCTACAGGTTTCGCGTCGTGCGCGATATTCGTGAACGACACAAACCCTGTAGGAGCCAGCTTGCTGGCGATGGCGATTTCATTTCCGCCGAAACCCTCAAACCCTCCGCGCGGTCCATAGACACTCTTTAACCTTTAAACATTGGGCCGCCCGGTGCGCCTGATGCTAATCTCCTTCGCACTTTTCGCGCAGTCGTGACCGCAACCCGAAATGGGTTCAGGGAAGACGACCACACTCAAACAACGGACATTGAACGGGTCATTCATGAATAAATCAGCAGGCGTGCTTCTTGGAATCGTCGTGGCCATCGGTGCAATCAGCGCCGGCGGTGCCTGGTTCACCGGCACCAAACTCGAAGGGGTGCTGAACACCTCGATCGCCGACGCCAACAAAGAGCTGCAAGCCGCGCTGGTCGGTTCCAACGGCACCGCGTCGCTGGAACTGGTATCGCTTGAACGCCACGTATTCAGCAGCACCGCGCACTACCGCCTCAAGGGCGAGGGCGAGATGTTCGGCGAAGCACCGGTCGAACTGCTTTTCGCCGACCGCATCGAACACGGTCCGCTGCCGCTCTCGCGCCTGATGTCGCTGAAATTGCTGCCGGTCATGGCCACCAGTCACTACGAACTGGAAAAGACCCCGGTCACCGAGAAGTGGTTCGCCGCTGCCAAGGACAAATCGCCGCTCACCGGCGTGGTCAACATCGGCTATGACAACGCCACCAACGGCACCCTCGAACTGCTGCCGCTGGATGTCGCGCTGGACGACAAGTCCCACCTGAAATTTTCCGGCCTGAACCTCGAGGTCGCCGCCAACGCCCAGGCGCAGAAAGTCAAAGCCAGCGGCTACATGGACAACTTCACACTGACCACCGTGGCTGAAGACCAGACACCGGTGAAAGTCGAATTGAACGGCCTGACCCTGGCCAGCAATCTCGTCAAAAGTACCTACGGCTTTTACACCGGCGAGAACACCGTCGAGCTGACCGACAGCAAGACCACGTTTGGCGCGCAGCAGTCGGTGCTGGGCATCAAGAAATTTGAAATGAAGAACCAGACCGAAGAGTCGGGCACCAGCGCTTCCGGGCGTGCCGATTACAAGATCGGTGAAGTGTCCCTGAACGGCAAGACGGTCGGCTCCGCACAGATGGCCATGAGCCTGAAGAACCTCGACATTCCATCCACGATGTCGTTGATGCAGATCTACCAGACCAAACTGCAACCGTACGAGAAGGCCGCCGCCGAAGCGGTTGCAGCTGGCGAACCTGCCCCCGAACTGGTCTTGACCCCGGAAGAAGAGGCTCAGGTGAAAACCGGTCTGGAGAAACTGCTGGCAGCCGGCCCGCAAGTGGCTCTGGAAAACCTGTCGTTCACCACCGCCAACGGTGAAAGTCGCGCCAACCTGGTGCTCGACCTGACCAAGCCACAATCTTTGGACCTGACGCCGGATCAACTGATCAAACAGTTGATTGCCCTGCTGGACGTCAATATCCAGGTGTCCAAACCGATGCTGGTTGATTTGCTCAGCGTCCAGAGCCAGATCGACGGCCAGGCCGACGTCAAGGTCGTTGCCGATCAAGCCACGGCCACCGCCGACATGTTCGGCGCCATGGCGGTCGGTACGCAGTTCGCCACGCTGGACGGCACTAACATCGTCAGCAAACTGCACTACGCCAACAACCAGGTGGAGTTCAACGGCCAGAAAATGACCCTCGAAGAGTTTATCGGCTTTGTGATGAGCAAACTCGGTGGTGCAGGCGTTGTTCAGTAACACCTAGACGTCCCGAATCAGCCGCCATGCCTCGTCAACCGGCAGCGGCTGCTTCATCTGCTCGGCCAGCATTGCCATCGCCCGCTCTTCATCGCAGGCGATGGCGGCGGTTACCACACCATTCTTGCCGAACAGGCCGATAAAGGGTGGATGGTACGGATCACCCTTGAACTCGACTTCGTCCCAGGCTTCGGCGTGACCGAGGTAGTCGTAGTTCTTGCCGAAGTGCCAGGTCCAGAAATACGGCACATCCAGGTAATGCTCATCACCGCCCAGCATGTTCATCGCTGCGATCCGCGCCTGTTGTTGCGCCAGGCGCCAATGTTCGATTCGTTGCGGTTGGCCATTGAGCGGGAAGGTGGCGATATCGCCAGCCGCCCAAAGCCCTTCGGTCACGCGCATCCCGCCGTCGACCTTCAGTGACTGATCCTTTTCCGTTGGCAAATCCTTGAACGGCCCGGTGGCCGGGCTGACGCCAATGCCGACCAATACCAAATCCGCCGGAAAGCGCTGACCGTTATCCAGGCGCACCGCTTCGACCTTGTTCGTGCCTTCGATCTGCGCGGCTTCGCCCTCCGTATGAAACACCACGCCGTGGGCCACGTGGTGGGCAAGAATCGCCTTGCCGACCGTTTCGCCGAACTGTTTGGCGAAGGGCACCGCGTGGCGGGCCAGGACGGTGACGTCCAGGCCGTATTCGCGTAGCGCCGCAGCGGATTCCATCGCGATAAAACTGTCGCCGATGATCACTGCCCGCTGGCCGGGTTTGGCGGTGCTCAGAATCCGTTGGGCCTGGTCTTTCGAGCGCAGCAAGAACACCTGAGGCAGGTCGGCGCCGGGAATGTCGAGAGCGTTCGGTGTGCCGCCCGTGGCGATCAGCGCGGCGTCATAGATCAATGTCTGGCCGTCCTTGAGCTGCACCGTCCGGTTTTGTGCATCCAGCCTCGCCACTTCACCGTTTATGCGATCGATGCGTTGCTCGCGATAGAAGTTTTCATCGCGCAGGGGCGGGACTTCTTCCGGCGGCATTTCCCCGGCGATCACGAATTTGCTCAACACCGTACGGTCGTAACCGGCGCCAGGCTCGCGGTCGATCAGCAGCACACGGCCGCCGAAACCCTTTTCGCGCAGCGCCGCCGCACCCGCCGTGCCAGCGGCGCCGGCACCGATGATCACAAACGTACGTTCGTCATCGGCCGGCGGGGTGTGAGCATCGTCCAGCGGCTGATCGTCGACCCAGACTTCGTCGTCGCGCACCTCCAGGGGATAGCGCTTGAGGCTGTCCAGCGACGGCGGTTCACACAGCGCGCCGTCCTCGATCCGGTAAGCGGCCTTGTGCCACGGGCAAATCAGACGCCCATGACACAGCGCACCTTCGGCCAGAGGCGCCCCGGCATGCGGGCATTCGCCCTGATAGGCGCGCAATTGGGCGCCGACCCGCAGCAAGACGATCTTGGTGTCGCCAATCCGGACTTCCAGGCCTCGGTTTTCGGACACATCGGCAAAACGGGCGACGCGGTGCAGTGCCATGATCGTTCTCCAGGCAAGCGTTTCACTTATGAGTTTGGCGCTTATCCCGAGGTTCAGCCAATTCCCACTGCCACCGCGCGAACGGTCCGGCTATAGTTTGCACGCCGACCACGGCCCCACCCGCACAAGGTGCTCCGGTATGACCCGATTGACCTCTCTGAACCCTTGGCTGGCGGCCGTTGCCGTCGCCCTTTGCGTGCAGTTTCCGGCGCAGGCCGCAGAACGCTTCACCGTCAGCATTCCCGGTGTCACCGACAACCGCCTGTTCACTTCGGCGGCGGCCAGCGATGCGGCCGGTTGTGGCGGCAAGAACCAGTCCCCGGCCCTGAGCTGGACCGCAGGCCCTGCGGGCACCCAGAGTTACGCCATCGTCATGCACGACCCGGACGGTCAGAAAGGCTTGGGTTCAGACCACTGGATTCATTACGGCATCAAATCCGCGACCCGCCAGATTCCGGCCGGTGTTGGCGCCAAGTCTGCGTTTGAAGGCGTGGGCGGCAGCAACAGCAAAGGCACCATCGGCTACATCGGTCCTTGCCCGCCGGTCGGCGACAGTTCCCACCACTACATCATCCAGCTCTACGCCCTGGACCTTGCTCCAGACGCGTTGCCGGCCGGTCTGACCCGTGCGCAGTTGCTGGAAAAAATCAAAGGTCATGTGCTGAAAAACAGCAGCGTGGTGCGGCGTTATCACCGCTGAAGTTTTTTTCAGCGGGTTTAACCCGAACCGGTGAGGCTGCCCGTCTCAGAGGATGAATGGATCAATTTCCTCCTGAGGTCAGCCCCCATGTCCCTCCCTCTGCATTTCCTCCGCCCGGCCGCCCAGGGTTTCACCGTCGGGTTGCTGCTGGCCGTTGCCGGTTGCGGTGTTTCGTCCAAGCCTGAATCCCCTTCAGTTGCGTCTCCTGCACAACATGAGCTGGTGCGCAGTGAGGCGATCATGGCCGATGCGACCCTGGCCAAACGCAGCATGAGTCCGGCACCGATGGCGAGTTTCGCGCCAGAATCTGCGCCGCCGGGTTATCAGGATGAGCAGCGCGAGCAGTATCAGGCGCTGGCGGATAACCCGATTCACAGCGTCGCCGAGGCGCCGGTCTCGACCTTCAGCGCCGACGTCGACACCGGCGCTTATGCCAATGTCCGCCGCCTGCTCAATCAAGGTCGACTGCCACCCGAAGGTGCGGTGCGCCTGGAGGAGATGGTCAATTACTTCCCCTACGACTACGCGTTGCCCACCGATGGCTCGCCGTTTGGCGTGACCACTGAACTGGCGCCGTCGCCGTGGAACCCGCACACCCGCTTGCTGCGTATTGGCATCAAGGCATCGGACCGTGCGGTGGCTGAACTGGCCTCGGCGAATCTGGTGTTTCTGGTGGACGTGTCCGGCTCGATGGACCGTCGCGAGGGGCTGCCGCTGGTCAAAAGCACGCTGAAATTGCTGGTCGATCAATTGCGGGCGCAGGACCGGGTGTCGCTGGTGGTCTACGCCAGCGATTCGCGCGTGGTGCTGGAGCCTACTTCCGGACGGGAAAAAGCGAAAATTCGCACAGCCATCGATCAATTGACGGCGGGCGGCTCCACCGCCGGGGCGTCGGGCATCGAGCTGGCCTATCAAATGGCGCAGCAAGCGTTTATCCCCAAAGGCATCAACCGCATCCTGCTGGCCACCGACGGTGACTTCAACGTCGGCATCAGCGACTTCGACAGCCTCAAGCAAATGGCTGTGGATAAGCGCAAGACTGGCGTTTCCCTGACCACCCTGGGTTTTGGTGTGGATAACTACAATGAACACCTGATGGAACAACTGGCCGATGCCGGCGATGGCAACTATGCGTACATCGACAACCTGCGCGAGGCGCGCAAAGTGCTGGTGGATCAGCTCGGTTCGACCCTCGCGGTGGTGGCGAAGAACGTGAAACTGCAAGTGGAGTTCAACCCGGCGCAGGTCAGCGAGTATCGGTTGCTGGGCTATGAGAATCGCGCGTTGAAGCGTGAGGATTTCAGCAACGATAAAGTCGATGCCGGTGAAATCGGTGCAGGGCATACGGTCACGGCGTTGTACGAAATTGTTCCGAAGGGTGAGAAGGGCTGGTTGGAGCCATTGCGCTATGGCAACGCTGAGTCAGCCACCTCTGCAAATTCTGGAGAATTGGCGATGCTGCGTGTGCGTTATCAGCTGCCGGAAGGTGGGAACAGTCGCTTGATCGAACGGCCGATTGCCGCTGGTTCGGAAGGCAAGGCCAGTGATGACCTCAGATTTGCGGCGGCCGTGGCAGCGTTTTCCCAACAGCTCAAGGATGGGCGTTATACCGGCGATTTCAGCTTGAAGGACACGCAGACGTTGGCTCGCGGTGCGCGGGGTGATGATCCATTCGGTCTGCGTTCTGAGTTCGTGCAATTGGTGGAACTGGCGCAAAGCCTGCGAACCACCACTGCATCCAACAGCGAACCGGTTAAAGGAGGCTACAACTGACATGTCTGCTCTTGAACCGAGCGACGAATCACTGCTGGCCCGTTACCGAAAAGGCGACGGGCCGGCGTTCGAGATTCTGTACGCCCGTCACCGGCAAGGTCTTTATCGTTTCCTGCTAGGCCTCAGCGGCAAATCCGAACTCGCCGAGGAGGTCTACCAGGAAACCTGGCTGAGCCTGATCCGCAGCACCAGTCAGCCACAAGGCCGGGCGAATTTTCGTACCTGGCTTTACCAGATCGCCCGCAATCGCCTGATCGATCACTGGCGCAAACACGGAATCCACAACCCCTTGCACGACAGCTATGACGAACAAACCCACGCCCTGGTCGATGACGCCGCCGATCCCGAACAACTGCTGAGCCTGAGCCGCGACAACCAGCGCCTTGAATCCGCCCTGCAAACCTTGCCCACCGACCAGCGCGAAGTGTTCCTGCTGCGTGCCCATGGCGATCTCGACCTGCCGCAGATCGCCACCCTCACCGAAACACCGCTGGAAACCGTCAAGAGCCGCTTGCGCTACGCCCAGCAAAAACTGCGTCGGCTGCTGGCCGAGGAGGTACTGACATGACTGACGCCCGTAAAACACCAGACGATGAAATGCTTCAGCATTTCCGCGAGCATTCGACCGGCGAGCCGCCGAGCCATCTTGATGCGTTCATCCTGGCCGCCGCACAGCGTGAAGTCCCCGCACCGAAACCGAATCTGTGGCAGCGCTGGGTTCAGGCTTGCCATAAGCCTCGTTGGCAAGTGGCGTTTGCCAGCCTTGTCGGTGTCGCGCTGATGCTGGCGCTGGTGCAACGCACGCCGGAGCAAGTACCGAGTTACGACTTCGCCCCCAAAGCATCTGCCCCGGTGGCCAAAAAAGAGGCAGCGCAAGCACCGTCGTCAGTTGCGCGCTCGCTGGCTGCCCCCGCCGCGCCGATGGCCGATTTTGCCGCCCCCGCGCAGAGCGAATCGATCAGTGTCGAAATGGCTGATGAAGCAAAAGTCAGCAAACGCGCCGCCGCGCCGGTGAAAACCCTGGATGAGCAATTGCGTGAAGTGGTTCGCCTGCAAAACGCCGGTCAGGCACGTGAGGCGGATGAATTGTTGGCGACATTGCACAAACGCTTTCCCAAGGAAAATCTCGCGGCCCGGCTTAAGGAATTGAAGAAAAACTGAGGACGGCGGTGCTCTGCGATTTGGCATCCACCCCCGAAAGCGCGCACTATCGGCCTATAGCCGATGCGTTGGAGGATGCCGTGGCAAAAAAAATCGACCGCATCGCCCAAATGCTCAACTGCCCGGTCAAGGGTGAGGAACTGCGGCGAGCAGTGACCGAGAGTCGTAAGGAATTTCTTCTGGCCAAGCAGGCAGAAGAAGCTCTGGAGGAGGACGTCCTTGATGAAGAAGAGTTTGAGGACGACGAAGACGATGATTACGACGAGTTTGACTGGACGACTGAATGAAAAAACCGCTTGGGCGGTTTTTCATGGCCCACAAAAAAGCCCCAGACCCTAAGGCCTGAGGCTTTCTCGTTTCTACTATATGGTGCACCAGGCGGGATTCGAACCCACGACCCCTGCCTTCGGAGGGCAGTACTCTATCCAGCTGAGCTACTGGTGCAAGCGGGCGCCATGATACTCATATGCACTGCGGGCGTCCATGCTGCTGAATCGACTGCGCTTTTTCAAAGCGTAACCTGCGTTTGCTACGTTGATCAGAAAAATTGAGCAAATGCGGCGTTTTCGTTCTTTTTTTCGAACAGCCTATTGTCCTTTACCCCCTTTGATCCTAGGATTCGTTTGAGATTTCAAACGCTCTTGTCTGGGTGCTGAACCGCACGAGTACATTCCGTGCGCTATTTATGTGCTTCAGCCCGGTGAATGATTTCCCTGACGGCAGCCTTTGAGGCGCCTTTCTACAATCATAATTTGCTCCGCGCGTGCCGCGGTGCTGTTAAGGAAAGCCGACATGCAGCTTAAAGACACCCAGTTGTTCCGCCAGCAAGCCTTCATCGATGGCGCTTGGGTTGATGCGGACAATGGTCAGACGATCAAGGTCAACAACCCGGCAACGGGCGAAATTCTGGGCACCGTGCCGAAAATGGGCGCTGCCGAAACCCGCCGTGCGATCGAAGCTGCTGACAAAGCGCTGCCGGCCTGGCGTGCACTGACCGCCAAGGACCGCGCCAACAAGCTGCGTCGCTGGTTCGAGCTGATCATCGAGAACCAGGACGACCTGGCTCGCCTGATGACCCTGGAGCAGGGCAAGCCATTGGCCGAAGCCAAGGGCGAAATCGTTTACGCCGCTTCCTTTATCGAGTGGTTCGCCGAAGAAGCCAAGCGCGTCTACGGTGATGTGATTCCGGGCCACCAGCCAGACAAGCGCCTGATCGTGATCAAGCAGCCTATCGGCGTGACCGCTGCAATCACCCCGTGGAACTTCCCGGCTGCGATGATCACCCGTAAAGCCGGCCCGGCCCTGGCCGCCGGTTGCACCATGGTGCTCAAGCCTGCTTCGCAAACTCCGTTTTCCGCTTTCGCTCTGGCTGAACTGGCTCAGCGTGCCGGCATTCCTGCGGGCGTGTTCAGCGTTGTTTCCGGCAGCGCCGGCGACATCGGCAGCGAGCTGACCAGCAACCCGATCGTTCGCAAACTGTCCTTCACTGGCTCGACCGAAATCGGTCGTCAGTTGATGGCTGAATGCGCCAAGGACATCAAGAAAGTGTCCCTGGAGCTGGGCGGCAACGCGCCGTTCATCGTGTTCGACGACGCGGACCTGGATAAGGCCGTCGAAGGCGCGATCATCTCCAAATACCGCAACAACGGCCAGACCTGCGTCTGCGCCAACCGCCTGTACATTCAGGATTCGGTCTACGATGCGTTCGCTGAAAAACTGAAAGTGGCTGTGGCCAAACTCAAGATCGGCAACGGTCTGGAAGTGGGCACCACCACTGGCCCGCTGATCGACGAAAAAGCCGTGGCCAAGGTGCAAGAGCACATCGCTGACGCCATTTCCAAAGGCGCAACTGTTCTGGCTGGCGGCAAGTCGATGGAAGGCAACTTCTTCGAGCCGACCATCCTGACCAACGTGCCGAACAACGCAGCCGTGGCCAAGGAAGAAACCTTCGGTCCATTGGCGCCGCTGTTCCGTTTCAAAGACGAAGCCGACGTGATCGCGATGTCCAACGACACCGAATTCGGCCTGGCCTCGTACTTCTATGCTCGCGACCTGGGTCGTGTGTTCCGTGTGGCGGAAGCCCTGGAATACGGCATGGTTGGCGTCAACACCGGGTTGATCTCCAACGAAGTCGCGCCGTTCGGCGGCATCAAGGCGTCGGGCCTGGGCCGTGAAGGCTCCAAGTACGGCATCGAAGATTACCTGGAAATCAAATACCTCTGCCTGGGCATCTAAGCTCGAGGGCATAAGCCCGGCAAGGCATTGCTTCAAACGCAAAGGGCACGAGAGCGCTGACCCTTTGCGTGCTTCAACCGGAATTTTCTCTGTGGCCGGGAACGCTGTGGCAGTCGATCATCGCATGCTGCCTCAGTTGCCTCCCCGCTGCATTTTCCTTGAACCACGCCGCCCGATGAGCGGTGAATGAGGACTTTATGAGCAAGACTAACGCTTCCCTGATGAAACGCCGCGAAGCCGCTGTACCACGCGGTGTTGGCCAGATTCACCCGATCTTCGCCGAGTCCGCGAAGAACGCCACCGTGACCGACGTTGAAGGTCGCGAGTTCATCGACTTCGCCGGCGGTATCGCCGTGCTGAACACCGGCCACGTGCACCCGAAAATCATCGCCGCCGTGACCGAGCAGCTGAACAAGCTGACCCACACCTGCTTCCAGGTACTGGCCTACGAGCCGTACGTAGAAGTGTGCGAAAAAATCAACGCCAAGGTGCCAGGTGATTTCGCCAAGAAAACCCTGCTGGTGACCACCGGTTCCGAAGCCGTTGAAAACTCCATCAAGATCGCCCGTGCCGCCACTGGCCGTGCCGGCGTGATCGCCTTCACCGGCGCTTACCACGGTCGCACCATGATGACCCTGGGCCTGACCGGTAAAGTCGTGCCTTACTCGGCCGGCATGGGCCTGATGCCAGGCGGCATCTTCCGCGCGCTGTACCCGAACGAACTGCACGGTGTGAGCATCGACGATTCGATCGCCAGCATCGAACGCATCTTCAAGAACGACGCCGAGCCGCGTGACATCGCTGCCATCATCATCGAGCCGGTTCAGGGTGAAGGCGGTTTCTACGTCGCGCCTAAAGAGTTCATGAAGCGCCTGCGCGCTCTGTGCGACCAGCACGGCATCCTGCTGATCGCTGACGAAGTGCAGACTGGCGCTGGCCGTACCGGCACCTTCTTCGCCATGGAACAGATGGGCGTTGCCGCCGACCTGACCACCTTCGCCAAATCCATCGCTGGCGGTTTCCCGCTGGCCGGTGTGTGCGGCAAGGCCGAATACATGGACGCCATCGCTCCAGGCGGCCTGGGCGGCACCTACGCCGGTAGCCCGATCGCTTGCGCCGCGGCCCTGGCCGTGATGGAAGTGTTCGAAGAAGAGCACCTGCTGGACCGCTGCAAGGCAGTCGGCGAGCGTCTGGTCACTGGCCTCAAGGCCATCCAGGCCAAGTACCCGGTGATCGGCGAAGTCCGTGCCCTGGGCGCGATGATCGCAGTCGAGCTGTTCGTCGATGGCGACAGCCACAAGCCGAACGCTCCAGCGGTCGCTGCTGTCGTGGCCAAGGCTCGTGAAAAAGGCCTGATCCTGCTGTCCTGCGGCACCTACGGCAACGTTCTGCGCGTCCTGGTACCGCTGACCTCGCCGGACGAGCAACTGGACAAAGGCCTGGCGATCATCGAAGAGTGCTTCGCCGAGCTCTGATCACCGAGTGTGACCTGATCGACAAAAAACCCGCTTCGGCGGGTTTTTTCGTGACTGCAGAACCTGCCGCACTTTTTCAAATGGCCCGCATTGACTAAGGTGCAAGCAGTGCAAATGGAGTATGCAGATGACCGCTGTAGTTTTGCCCGCCGTACCGCGTGTGCTGATTGCCGAAGCTGACCCCTGGTCCCGCGACTTGCTCAAGCAGGTGCTGTTGAAAGTGCGCTGTGACGCGCGGCTGGATCTTTGTGCCGACGGTCAACAGGCGTTGGAGCTGCTGGCGGAAAATCCGTATGACCTGGTGATCGTCGACTGGGAATTGCCCGGTGTCGATGGTTTGAATGTCTTGCGCAATGTCCGCCAGCGCAAACGCAATCCGCCGTTGCCTTTTATTCTGATGAGCACCCGCAACGACAGCGCCAGCGTGCGCGAAGCCTTGCCCCTGGCGCCCTCGGCGTACCTGACCAAACCCCTGAACATGGAAAGCCTGACCCACCGTCTGCAGGATCTGCTGCTGAACGCCGGGGAACAGGTGTCGTGTGAGGTGCCGGCGTTGGCGCCGGGCATGAGCTTGTCGGCGTACCTGGAGTGTCGTCGTGAGTTTACCGACGGTGCGCCGCTGATGACCGACGTGGAACTGGCGGTCAAGCGCAGCCTTAATCCCAACGGTCTTGACCTGAAGTTGCTGGAAGATGAAATCCGCATTGATCCACAGATCACTGCCGTCCTGATCGCCGCCGCCAACAGTGCAGCCCAGCATCACGGCGCTGCGGTACAAACCCTGTCCCAAGCGCTGCATCGGCTGGGCACCGGGCAGAGCATGAATCTGATTTTGGGGTTGGCGCTCAAGCGCAGTGCGCGGCTCAGCGATCCGCTGCTGGCCGATTATGCTGAGCGTTACAGGAACCTCTCGCTGCACACCGCTGAATACGCCCGGACATTGGCGCGCTTGCTGGATCTGGATCAGGAGCGCTGCTACTGCGCAGGCATGCTGCATCGCTTGGGTGACCTTGCGTTGCTGCGGTGTTTGCAGGAATGGAAGCAGTCCGGTGGAGAGCTGGATGAATGGGAGGAGGTCGGTGATGCACTGGCCGAGTTCGGTGCAGCCTATGGTTCGGCGCTGCGTACGCGCTGGCGCCTGCCTCTGGAGCTGCGAGAACTGATTGCGGCGGTCTATCAGCTCGGTGGCGGGGTTTACTCGCGCGAAGCGCTGGTGATGAACATGGCGGCGCAGTTGGCGCGATTGAATGAGCATGAGGGCATTGAGGAACTGGCCAAGAGCCGGACGGCGCGGTTGCTCAAGATTGGCTTGCCGGAATTGATACGTTTGCGCAAAAAATAAACCTGTCTCCAAACCCTGTAGGAGCCGGCTTGCTGGCGATCCGGACAACGCGGTGTGGCTGATTAACTGCGGTGATGCCATCGCCAGCAAGCCGGCTCCTACAGGGATCTGTGTTGGGGTTGTCAGCCGGAGATGATCCGGTTCTTGCCCTGGCGCTTCGCTTCGTACATCGCCGCGTCCGCGCGGGCGAACAGGCTATCCAGGTTTAAATCTTCGGCCGTCAGGCTGGTCAATCCCTGGCTGACGGTGATGCCGAACGTCTGGTCGTCATGGCTGAAGCTCAACCGCTGAATCTCCCGTTGCAGGCGCTCGGCCACTTGCATGGCCATATCCGGTGCGCAACCGGGGAACACCGCCGCAAACTCCTCACCACCAATGCGTCCGAACACGTCACCGCGCCGTAAAGCCGCTTGCCCGCATTCGGCGATCCGTTGCAGCACGTTGTCGCCTTCCGGATGGCCGTAGGTGTCGTTGATCAATTTGAAGTCATCGATGTCCAGCAACAGAAACGCCAACGGCGTGCCTTTTTTTCTTGCCTGTTCGAATTCAAGGTGGGCGCAGTCGAAGAAGTGGCGGCGGTTGCTGCTCTGGGTCAGGACATCGGTGGTAGCCAGGCGATGCAACTCGCTTTCCATCTGCTTCTTGTCGGTGATGTCTTCGGCAATGCCGACGATGATCAGCGGTTGACCCGGTTCGGCTTGCCGGTTGATGAAGCACTTGTCGCTGAGCCAGCGCACCTGGCCGTCGGCGGTAATGATGCGGTACTCACGGTCTTCGACGGCGCCTTTGACCAGCACTTCGGCGAGGCTGCGCTCGGCGTACTCCAGATCGTCGGGGTAGATGCTGTCGCGCCACTGGTTGGCGTCGGCCAGCAACAGGCCGGCGGGGCGACCGAAAATCCGTTCGTAGGCGGGGCTCACGTAGAGCACCTGGCGGGTTTCCCAATTGAACGCCCAAAGCACCGCGTTAACGCTCACCAGCAGCGAGCTGAACAGCTGTTCGCGTTCGCTCAGGCGCGCGACTTCGCCTTGGGCATGCATCAGCGCCATCAGGGTTTGCGCGGCTTCCGGCCACTGGGGTAGGGATGAGTCTTGCAGGTTCTTATTGACCATCGACACAAATCTCAAGGACGTGCCGCGTGTTCGACAGCGGCCACAACAAAGCCCGCCGTAGTGGCGAAGTGTCTTTGAGATAGGGGATTTGGAGCTAAGTTCCGAAGGGTGCGCCCGCAAACGGGGCGCACCGATCAACGGTGTCAGGCGGTAGCGGCAGGGCGCAGGGAATAGGTCTTCAATTGGTCGGCGAAGTCGCGCAGGGATTGAATTCCGCTGGCTTCGGCTTCGTGTACCCAATCCTTGATGGCTGCCAGCATGTCGTGACCATTTGAGCTGGTCTTGACCCAGATCTGCTGCAAGGCCAGTCGTTTCTCGTAAATTACCTTCAGCGCCTGACTGTGCTCGAGCATGGTCTGGATGCGCAGGTGATGTTTGTCATCGAGCAGGCTGGTTTCCCGCGAGAGCAGGCGTTTGGCCCTGTGGAATTGGTGACGGACCGAGTGATCGACCTTTTCCAGCTCTTGTTTGACCAGCGGCGCGATCACCAATTTGCGGTACTGGGCCATGATCTGGAAGCGGTTGTTGAGGATGGCCATGGCGGTGTCCATGTCCAGGTTGCCTTTGCCTTCGACCCGGTGGGCAATCGGCGCAACTCGTTGAACCTTGGCCAGGCGCAGGAAACTGAAGACCTGGATCCAGGCCCAGCCGAGGTCGAATTCCCACTTCTTCACCGACAGTTTTGCCGAATTAGGATAGGTGTGATGGTTGTTATGCAGTTCTTCACCGCCGATCAGGATGCCCCAGGGCACCAGATTGGTCGCCGCATCGCGGCATTCGAAGTTGCGGTAGCCGACGGCGTGGCCCAGGCCATTGACCACACCGGCGGCCCAGACCGGGATCCACATCATCTGGATAGCCCAGATGGTGATGCCGATGGTGCCGAACAGCAGCAGGTCGATGACGGCCATGATCGCCACGCCCAACAGCGGGTAACGGCTGTAGAGGTTGCGTTCGATCCAGTCTTCGGGGCAATTCTTGCCGTAGATGCGCAGGGTCTCGGGGTTTTCCGCTTCGGCTCGGTACAGCTCGGCACCTTTGCGCAGAACGGTGGACAAGCCCTTGATGACCGGACTGTGCGGGTCATCGACGGTTTCGCATTTGGCGTGATGCTTGCGGTGGATGGCGGTCCACTCGCGGGTGTTCTGCGCCGTGGTCAGCCACAGCCAGAAGCGGAAGAAATGTTTCAGGCCGGCATTGAGCTCAAGCGAGCGATGGGCTGAATAGCGATGCAGATAGACCGTCACGCCGATAATCGTGACGTGGGTCATCAGCAGGGTGACTGCCACCAGTGACCAGGGCGACAAGCCGAGAAAACCTTCGTACCACATAGGCTATAGCGCCCTCGATAAAGAAAAAAACAGCCGTTGCATTATCACTAAGCCCACAGATAAAACCAGTCGCCCTTTCAGATAAGAGTGGCTTGATGTTTCATTAACCTATAATTCCAACCCTTTTGTAGGGACATGGACGGCCGAATGTCTGCCACCTATCGCGATGCCATGCGTGCATCGCTGCTTTACCTGCTGCTTTCCGTCGTCTGGCTGGAGCTCAGTGGTTATTTATTGAACAGTTTCTTCGATAGCTCCGATGAGTTACTGCGATGGCAACTGATCAACGGTTACGTTTGGGTGGTGCTCAGCGCCGGGCTGATCTTCCTCGCCCGGGCGCGATTGTTCCGTTGCCTGGGGATCGGCGCCAAATTGCGTGAGCGCAATGAAGACCGGGAGCGTTTGCGTCAGGCCGCCGCCGTGTTCGATTGCACCCGCGAAGGCGTGCTGGTCACCGACCGTAATGGGGTCATCGTCCATGTGAACCGCGCCTTCATGGAGATTACCGGCTACCAGTGCGAAGAAGTGTTGGGCCAGCAACCCAGCCTGTTCAAGTCCGGCCACCACCCGGCGAGTTTCTACCAGACGATGTTCGCCACGCTCAACCGTTGCGGCGAGTGGAGCGGCGAGATCTGGAACCGTCGCAAAAACGGCGGGATCTACCCGCAATGGCAGACGATCCGCCTGATTCATGACGACCACGGCAAGCTCAGCCACTACGTCGCGGTGTTTTCCGACATCAGCGCGATCAAGGATTCCGAGCACGAACTCAAGTACCTGGCGCATCACGATCCACTGACCGATCTGCCCAACCGCCTGCTGTTCACCGACCGTGCCGAGCAGGCATTGGCGTCGGCGCAAATCCAAAAGCGCGGCTGTGCGTTGCTGATGATCGATCTGGATCATTTCAAGATGATCAATGACAGCCTCGGGCACACGGTCGGTGACCAATTGCTCAAGGCCGTGGCCGAACGCTTGAAGGCCATGTTCGGCCCGGGCATCACGCTGGCGCGGCTGGGCGGCGATGAGTTCGCCGTACTGGCTGAAAGTTGCCCGCAGCTGGTGCATGCCGCGGCACTGGCCCAGCGGATCGTCGACGGTCTCAAGGAGCCGTTCCACATTGACGGTCATCGGCTGTTTATCAACGCCAGCATCGGCATCAGCCTGTTCCCCGGCGATGCCTTGAGCGCTGAACAGCTGCTGCGCAACGCCGACTCGGCCTTGTTCAAGGCCAAAAGCGCTGGTCGCGACGGTTACGCGCTCTACACCGAAGAATTGACTGCTCATGCGCAACAGCGGGTCGAGACGGCATCCGAATTGCGCCGCGCGCTGGAGCAGCAGGAATTGCGTGTGTATTACCAGCCGGTTCACGACCTCAAGACTCGTCGCCTGGTCGGTGTCGAGGCGCTGGTGCGCTGGGAGCATCCGCAGCGAGGGTTGGTGTCGCCGGCGGAGTTCATCCCCATCGCCGAGCGCACCGGATTGATCGCCGAGATCGATGCCTGGGTCATGCAGCAGGCTTGCCGGCAGATGTGCCACTGGCAGCAGGCCGGGGTGGCGTTGTCGTTTGTCGCGGTGAATGTTTCATCGCGCTTGTTCGCGCGCCGTGAGCTGTATCAGCAGGTGGCGCAGGTGCTGCGCGACACCGGGCTGGATCCCGCGTATCTGGAGCTGGAAGTCACCGAGAGTGCGGTGATGGATGACCCGGAAGTGGCCCTGGAGCAGATGCATCGTTTGCGCGAGCTCGGCGTACGGCTGGCCATCGATGATTTCGGTACCGGCTATTCGTCACTGTTGCGACTCAAGCGTTTGCCGGTGCAGAAACTCAAGATCGACCAGGGCTTCGTCGCCGGATTGCCCTGGGATGACGACGACGCGGCCATCGTGCGCGTGATCATCGCTTTGGCGCAAAGCATGGGCATGCAGGTGCATGCCGAAGGGATCGAGCAGGTCGAGCAGGCGGGTTTCCTGCTGGAGCAGGGTTGCGATCTTGGCCAGGGCTACTGGTTCGGCCGACCGGTGCCGGCGGGGCAACTGGACTGGATGCACGCCCCCGAGATCCACTGACCACACAAAAATTACCGCCACACGCAGACCTCTGTAGGAGCATGGCTTGCCAGCGAAGGCGGTCTCGATAGTTAGGTGAGTTTCAAGGGCCTCTTCGCTGGCAAGCCATGCTCCTACAAGGATCGTGTAGGGGCTGATTTTTGGATCCTTGATCCGTCGCGCAGACGTAAACCCTCGTCCCGGCAAATAATTTCTTTTGGTTATATAAACATTCTTAAATAGTCTTTTTAAGAATATCCGCACCTATCTACTATTGGCCTCACGCCGCAAGCAGTGCCGCCCACTGCCAGGCAACCTCTCAGTTGAAGGAGCAGCACCATGAGCGCATCCCTACGTAGCGTTGACGGTCAAGACGAAGCCACCATCTTGCGTGAGATCCAGAGCGCCCTGCGCGATCTGCGATTTGGCGCCGTGGAAATTACCGTACACAACGCTCAAGTGGTCCAGATCGAGCGTAAAGAGAAATTCCGTTTGCAGAACCCGAGCACCAAGTCGAGCTAAGCAACCGGCAACCGATTCCAGCACTTCATAAAAAAAGCCAACACACCAAGAATTCCAGGAGCTTTCACCATGTCGTCGATTCGTCATTTCGCTTTGGCCGCACTGGCCAGTGCCCTTTTTGCTGGTTCTGCGGTTGCCAAGGATTATGAGCTGCTCAACGTGTCGTACGACCCGACTCGTGAGCTGTATCAGGATTACAACGCCGAGTTCGTCAAGTATTGGCAGAAAGACCATGCTGGCGACACCGTGAAAATCCAGCAGTCCCACGGTGGCTCGGGCAAGCAGGGCCGTGCGGTGATCGACGGTCTGCGTGCCGACGTAGTGACCCTGGCCCTGGCCGGTGACATCGATGAAATCGCCAAGCTCGGCAAGACCCTGCCGGCGGACTGGCAGACGCGTCTGCCGGAAGCGAGCACGCCGTACACTTCGACCATCGTGTTCCTGGTGCGTAAAGGCAACCCTAAAGGCATCAAGGACTGGGGCGACCTGATCAAGAACGACGTGTCGGTCATCACTCCGAACCCTAAAACCTCCGGCGGCGCACGCTGGAACTTCCTCGCGGCCTGGGCCTACGGCCTGAAAGCCAACGGTGGCAACGAAGCCAAGGCCAAGGAATACGTACAAACCCTGTTCAAGCACGTACCTGTGCTGGACACCGGTGCTCGCGGTTCGACCATCACTTTCGTCAACAACGGTCAGGGCGACGTGTTGTTGGCCTGGGAAAACGAAGCCTTCCTGGCGCTGAAAGAAGACGGCGGCGCCGACAAGTTCGAGATCGTCGTGCCTTCGCTGTCGATCCTGGCCGAGCCTCCAGTGGCGGTCGTCGACAAAAACGCCGAGAAAAAGGGCAACGAGCAGATCGCCGAGGCGTACCTCAAGCACCTGTACAGCCCGGCCGGTCAGGAAATTGCCGCGAAAAACTTCTATCGTCCACGTGACAAGGAAGTCTCTGCCAAGTACGCCCAGCAGTTCCCGAAACTGGAACTGGTGACCATCGACAAAGACTTCGGCGGCTGGAAAACCGCGCAACCGAAATTCTTTAATGACGGTGGCGTGTTCGACCAGATTTACTCGGCGCAGTAACCTGACTCAAGCCACACAACGAGCCTGATGCTTAGGCGCGTACCAAGTGGGAGCGGGCTTGCTCGCGAAGGCGGTGTGTCAGGCGACGTAACTGTTGACTGATATGCCCTCTTCGCGAGCAAGCCCGCTCCCACAGGTGCGTTTAGCAGATTGCTTTCAACCAAGGACTTTTATGTCGCGTCGTATCTCCCCCGTCATACCCGGCTTCGGGCTGACGCTGGGCTACACCTTGGTGTACCTCAGCCTGATTGTGCTCATACCACTGGCGGCGATGTTCGTGCATGCCGCTCAACTCACCTGGGATCAGTTCTGGGCGATCATCTCGGCGCCCCGCGTGCTGGCGGCGTTGAAGCTGAGCTTCGGCACCGCGCTGTACGCCGCGATCATCAACGGCATCATCGGCACGCTGCTGGCCTGGGTGTTGGTGCGCTATACCTTCCCGGGTCGCAAGGTCATCGATGCGATGATCGATTTGCCCTTCGCATTGCCCACGGCCGTGGCCGGTATCGCGCTGACTGCGCTGTACGCGCCGAATGGTTGGGTGGGTCAGTTTGCTGCGGACTTGGGTTTCAAGATCGCGTATACCCCCCTCGGCATCACGCTGGCGCTGACTTTTGTAACGCTTCCATTCGTAGTACGTACGGTACAGCCAGTATTGGCCGATATCCCGCGTGAAGTGGAAGAAGCGGCGGCGTGCCTCGGTGCAAAACCACTGCAGGTTTTCCGCCATATCCTGGTGCCCGCGCTGCTGCCTGCCTGGTTGACCGGTTTCGCGTTGGCCTTTGCCCGCGGGGTCGGCGAGTACGGTTCGGTGATTTTCATCGCCGGCAACATGCCGATGAAAACCGAGATCCTGCCGCTGCTGATCATGGTCAAGCTCGACCAGTACGATTACACCGGCGCTACCTCCATTGGTGTACTGATGCTGGTGGTTTCCTTCGTCCTGTTGCTGCTGATCAACTTGCTGCAACGCCGTATTGAAACCCCATAAGGAGGCGCAGAAATGTCCCAATCATCTATTGCTGCTGCTTCCTCGAACGCTGCCCGCCGTGGCAGTGCCACGTCACGGCGAATCCTGATCGGCCTCGGCTGGCTGGTGTTTGCCCTTTTCCTGTTGCTGCCGCTAGTGATCGTGGTGTCCCAGGGTTTGAAGAATGGTCTGGGTTCGTTCTTCACCGCGATCCTTGAACCCGACGCGCTGTCGGCGCTGAAACTCACGGTCATCGCCGTGTTGATTTCGGTCCCGCTGAACCTCGTGTTCGGCGTCAGCGCCGCGTGGTGCGTGAGCAAATACTCGTTCCGCGGTAAAAGCATTCTGGTGACCCTGATCGACCTGCCGTTTTCGGTATCGCCGGTGATCGCCGGTCTGGTCTACGTGCTGATGTTCGGTGCGCAGGGGCTGTTCGGCCCGTGGTTGCAGGATCACGATATCCAGATCGTCTTCGCCTTGCCGGGCATCGTGCTGGCGACGATTTTCGTCACCGTGCCGTTCGTGGCGCGTGAACTGATCCCGCTGATGCAGGAACAAGGCACGCAGGAAGAAGAAGCCGCGCGCCTGCTGGGCGCCAATGGCTGGCAGATGTTCTGGCACGTCACCGTGCCCAATATCAAATGGGGCCTGATCTACGGCGTGGTGCTGTGTACCGCGCGGGCGATGGGTGAGTTCGGGGCGGTGTCGGTGGTTTCCGGGCACATTCGCGGGGTGACCAACACCTTGCCGTTGCACGTTGAGATCCTCTACAACGAATACAACCACGTGGCCGCGTTCGCTGTGGCGAGCCTGTTGCTGATCCTGGCGCTCTTCATCCTGCTGCTCAAGCAGTGGAGCGAAAACCGTATTAACCGCCTGCGCGCCAGCGCCGCGGAGGAATAATTCATGTCGATCGAAGTGCGTAACGTCAGCAAGAATTTCAATGCGTTCAAGGCCCTCAATGACATCAGCCTGGACATTCAAAGCGGCGAACTCGTGGCGCTGCTCGGCCCGTCGGGTTGCGGCAAGACCACGCTGCTGCGGATCATCGCCGGTCTGGAAACCCCGGATCAGGGCAACATCGTGTTCCACGGTGAAGACGTTTCCGGCCACGACGTGCGTGATCGCAACGTCGGGTTCGTGTTCCAGCACTACGCGTTGTTCCGCCACATGACGGTGTTCGACAACGTCGCGTTCGGCCTGCGCATGAAACCGAAAAACCAGCGCCCGACTGAAAGCCAGATCGCGGCGAAGGTCCACGAATTGCTGAACATGGTGCAACTGGACTGGTTGTCGGATCGCTACCCGGAACAACTCTCCGGCGGCCAGCGTCAGCGTATCGCGCTGGCTCGGGCCTTGGCGGTCGAACCGAAAGTGCTGCTGCTCGACGAACCGTTCGGTGCCCTCGACGCCAAGGTCCGCAAGGAGCTGCGTCGCTGGCTGGCACGGCTGCACGAAGACATCAACCTGACTTCCGTGTTCGTGACCCACGACCAG
Organism: Pseudomonas sp. FW300-N2A2; assembly: GCF_017351735.1. Lineage (NCBI taxonomy): Bacteria > Pseudomonadati > Pseudomonadota > Gammaproteobacteria > Pseudomonadales > Pseudomonadaceae > Pseudomonas > Pseudomonas sp. FW300-N2A2. The sequence goes on from NZ_JACNDU010000010.1 coordinate 85,869, forward strand.
GAAGAGGCGATGGAAGTGGCCGACCGTATCGTGGTGATGAACAAAGGCGTGATCGAGCAGATCGGTTCACCGGGCGACGTCTACGAAAACCCGGCCAGCGATTTCGTTTATCACTTCCTCGGCGATTCGAACCGTCTGCATCTGGGCGAAGACAAACACGTGCTGTTCCGTCCGCATGAAGTGTCGCTGTCGCGGCATGAACTGGAGGATCATCACGCGGCCGAAGTGCGCGATATCCGTCCATTGGGCGCGACGACCCGGGTGACGTTGAAGGTCGAAGGGCAGAGTGATTTGATCGAAGCGGAAGTGGTGAAGGATCACGACAGCCTGATCGGTCTGGCGAAGGGCGAGACGTTGTTCTTCAAGCCGAAGGTCTGGCAGAAAGTCGCCAACATCTAAAGCAAAAACTTCGCGGGCAAGCCCGCTCCCACAGTGGTTGGGGTTGTACACAAATTATGTGATCGACCCAGAACCCTGTAGGAGCGAGGCTTGCCCGCGAAGGCGTCCTACGCAGCAGCGCGCTTCGGATTGACCCGAACACCCCCTACCCGCGCCTCGATCTGCTCTTTCAAATCCCGCCGCATCCCCAACAAAAACGCCAACTCAACCACCACAAACAACGGCCCGACAATCAACCCCGTCACATCATCGACAAACGCCGGTTTGCGTCCTTCGTAATGATGCCCGACAAACTGAATCGCCCAGCCGATCACAAACATCCCGACGCCGCTCGCCAGCCACACCAGTGTGCTTTGCTGTGCCAGCACATGACCCGCCCAAACGCACAGTCCGAGCAGCACCGTCATCAGCACGCCTAAACGCAGTTCCAGGCGCAGGTAGAACCACGCCGATGCCAGCGAGACCAGCACCGCCGGCGAAAGCCAGCCTGCGGCCCATTGCGGCCGCGACAGCAACACCGCGACAGCGACCACGATCAGCGGAATACCGATAAAGTGGCTGGCAATATTGCGCGGATCACGGTGGTAGGCGGCGTATTGACTGAGATGGTCAACGAGGCTTTTCATTGTTATTCCTCCTGTAGGGTGATTGATCATGCCCCGGGTTCACCGCTCGCTCTGTCAGCCAGGCGACAATCTCCAGGAGTTTTCATGGACATGCAGGTTTGGCGTTCGCGCCTGGAAACGGGGCAGTGGTTCAGTCATCTACCTGTTCCTCTACAGAATAGTCTGTTGGCCAGCGCCAAGGTACGGCGGCTGGCGTCGGGGCAGCGGCTGTTCAAGCGCGGCGATCCGCCGTGCGGCTTGTACGCGGTGCTCGAAGGTTCCGTTCGAATCGGCGCTGTCAGCGAGCAGGGCAAGGAAGCGTTGTTGAGCCTGGTGGAGTCACCGCACTGGTTTGGCGAAATCTGTCTGTTCGACGGCCAGCCGCGCACCCACGATGCGTTCGGCGTCGGCCAGTGCATCCTGTTGCACATCCCGCAAACCGCGCTGCTGGCCTTGCTTGATGAGCAACCGGTGTACTGGCGGCAACTGGCGTTGCTGATGAGCCAGAAACTGCGCCTGACCTTCATCAACCTCGAACAGTTGAGCCTGATGCCGGCGCCTGCACGGTTGGCGCATCGCTTGCTGATGATCGCTGACGGTTACGGCGAAATCGCCCCGCCGCGGCGTGTGCTGCAACTGCCGCAGGAACAGCTGGCCTCAATGCTGTCGCTGTCACGCCAGACCACCAATCAGCTGCTCAAGGAATTGCAGGGGCAGGGGATTTTGAATTTGAAGTACGGTGAGATTGAGATTCTGGATGCTGAGCGGTTGCGGGCGTTGGCGATTTTTTAAGGTTGCCTGGTGTTTGGGGGTGTATCCGTTATTTTTGGTATGGCGGCTATTGGTTTCGCCCTTACGGCGAGTCACTTTGGAAAAGCCCCAAAGTAACCAAAAGGCTCTTGCCCCTTTCGTTCGGTGCCTCGCTAATGCTCGCCATGCCCTCGCTCCGGTCCTGCTCCGTGGGCCCGCCGCGATCGGCCATCCTTGGCCGTGCGCGGCTAACCCGGCATCCATGCCGGGTTGCCCACTGCGCAGAACCTCCACTCAGCCTCTCGAGGGGGCGACCACCGCCACAGCCGCCGAGGCGGCCTGAAAGCCGACCTGGCTCTTCGGTCGTGTGCACACTCCTGCACTGTGGTGGCCGCACTAATTTTGGTTTTTTGCACATTCCCCTGTAGGAGCCGGCTTGCTGGCGATGGCGTCCTTTCAGGCGATAGATGTCTCGACTGACCCACCGCTATCGTCGGAACGCCGCCCGCAGCAAGCCGGCTCCTACAGTTGATCGTATTTATCCAAACGCATATGCATTTCCACTGTAGGAGCCAGCTTGCTGGCGATGGACGTCAACGATAACGCGGGCTGTCTGAATGAACGCGTTGCCCGGTCGTTTTTCGCGGGCAAGCCTCGCTCCTACAGGGAATCGCGTTTGCTTTTGCTTCTCACCACTCATCAGGCCGAGCGTTAGCTCGCCTTCAGCTTTTGATCTGGACGCAGCGCCCCCTCGAGAGGCCGAGTGGAGGTTCTGCGCAGTGGGCAACCCGGCATGGATGCCGGGTTAGCCGCCCCCGGCCATGGATGGCCGATGGCGGCGGGCCCACGGAGCAGGACCGGAGCGAGGGTATGCCGAGCCTAGGCGAGGCACCGAACGAAAGGGGCAAGAGCGCTTTGGTTACTTTCGCGCTTTTCGAAAGTGACTCGCCGTAAGGGCGAAACCAATAGCCGCCCTCACCGCAGAAACGGATATGTACCCCAACCCACAAACCCAACCCGCCGGTCACAGTAAAGGTGGGCTTTGTCCGCGAAGGCGCCTAGCCTGTGACGACGACAATCGAGGTGTGCCATGCGTGTGCTGTTAGTGGAAGACGAACCGGAGACCGCCAAACTCCTGGCCAACGGCCTGAGCGAAGCGAGTTACTCGGTGGATGTGGCGCTCAACGGCATGGACGGCCGTCGCTTCATCGAGACCGGTGAATACGAGCTGATCATTCTTGACGTCATGCTACCGGGGTTGAACGGCTGGCAATTGCAGCAACAGATCCGCAAGCTCGGCGAGACGCCGGTGCTGTTTCTCACCACCAAGGATGGCATTGAAGATCGCCTGCGCGGGTTGGAGCTGCATGAGGACGATTATCTGCTCAAACCGTTTGCCGTGAGCGAACTGGTGGCACGGGTGCGCAAGTTGGTGCGGCGTAATCGTTGATGGGGATGTGGTGAATTGACGGACGCCTTCGCGGGCAAGCCTCGCTCCTACCCGGCCCAAGCCCTAACTTGTAGGAGCGAGGCTTGCCCGCGAAGAGGCCGAAACAGGCAGCACAAATTCACATCACCGCAACCCATCCCGAAACTGCCCCGGCGTCATCCCCGTCCAGCGCTTGAACGCGCGGCTGAAACTGCTCGTATCCGCAAACCCCAACAGATAACTGATCTCGCTCAACGAACATTGCGGGTCGCGCAGGTGCAGCAGCGCAAGGTTTTCACGGCTTTCATTGAGCAGCGTGTCAAACCGGCAACCCTCGTCTGCCAAATGCCGTTGCAGGCTGCGCAAGCTCAAGTGCAAGGCCTTGGCGATGTGTTCTGCGCTGGGCTCGCCCTCGGGCAGTTGCTCTTCAATGGCGTCGCGGACCTTGCGCTCCCAGGTCAGCGGTTTGAGCTGCGCCAGCGTGCGTTTGAGTACGGTTTCGTTGTGTTCGGCCAGTTCCGGGTTGGCGTCGTCCAAGTGACTGTCGAAGTCCACCAGCGCAAACTCCAGCCGGTCTTCGTCGGCCGAAAAGTGCACCGGTGAGCGGAAGACTTTGTGCCATTGATGCGCGTCGGCCGGTTCCGGGCGACGCAGGTACACCGCGAGCGGCGCGTAGTCGCGGCCCAGTCGGTTGCGGCAGGTGCGCACGTAAATCGCGGTGAAAGCGTCGATGGCTTCGAACGCTGGCGCCGGGTTGCCTGGCGGGATTTTCAGGCGGAAGCGATAGCGATCCTCGGTGCGGCTCAATTCAAGATCCAGGGCATCGCTGACCACCTGGTGATAACGCACGATGCGCTCGAACACTTCGCGCAAACTGCCGCTGGCCACCAGCGCATAGCCGAGTGCGTGAAAGGTGGTCGGGCTGACGAATCGCGATACCCGCAAGCCGATCGCCGGATCGCCGCTGACCTGCACCGCGATTTCCCACAGCCGCGTAGTGCCGGACAACGGGTAACGGGCGTTCGGGTCGTCCATCAATTGCGGGTCGAGCCCCGCCTGGTGGCACAGCGCGGTGCTGTCGAGGCCCAGCGCATCGAGTTGCTTGCGCAGGGCGCGGGTCCAGCTGGCGAGGGAGGTCGGTTCAGTCATGCTGATTGGCGCTTCCAGTCAACAGGTTGGCGTCCAGGGCTACCGCCTTGTGAAGGTTCACACGGCAGGATGCGAACATCAATAACCAGAGGATGGAAGCATGGACGGTACTTCTGCAAGTCCCCAGCGACTGAATGCAGCTCAGCGATCTGCGCATATTCGCGAAGTGGTGTTGGCCAAAGGCGTCGAACTGCGTAAACGCTACCCGATTCTCAACCATCAGGACGCCTTGGGCGCGGGCATTCTGGCCTTTGCTTTGGCGGGAATGATCGGTTCGGCAGCGCTGTACATCAGCGGATACATGGCCTGGTGGGCATGTCTGCTGCTCAACGCGTTCTTTGCGTCGCTGACCCACGAGCTGGAACACGACCTGATTCATAGCATGTACTTCCGTAAACAACGCGTGCCGCACAACCTGATGATGGGCCTGGTGTGGTTGGCGCGGCCGAGCACGATCAACCCGTGGATTCGCCGGCATCTGCACCTCAATCACCACAAGGTGTCCGGCACTGAAGCCGACATGGAAGAGCGCGCGATCACCAACGGCGAACCCTGGGGTTTTGCGCGGCTATTGATGGTCGGCGACAACGTGATGTCGGCGTTCATCCGCATGCTGCGGGCCAAGACCTGGACTCACAAGTTCAGCATCATCAAGCGTGCGCTGAAGGTCTATGCGCCGCTCGCGCTGGTGCATTGGGGCGCCTGGTACGTGTTTCTCGGCTTCCATGCCGCCAACGGTATCGCTCATCTGCTGGGAGCACCGATTGAATGGTCGGCAACCACGCTCTCGGTGATGCAGGTGATCGATATCGCGGCAGTGGTAATCATCGGCCCGAACGTGCTGCGCACGTTTTGCCTGCACTTTGTCAGCTCGAACATGCATTACTACGGCGATGTGGAGCCGGGGAACGTGATCCAGCAAACCCAGGTACTGAACCCGTGGTGGATGTGGCCGTTGCAGGCGTTCTGCTTCAATTTCGGCAGCAGCCACGGGATCCATCACTTTGTGGTGAAGGAACCGTTTTACATCCGCCAGTTGACCGTGCCGGTGGCGCACAAGGTGATGCGTGAGATGGGTGTGCGGTTTAATGATTTCGGGACGTTCGGGCGGGCGAACCGGTTTGTTCGTAAAGAGGAAATTGAGGCGCAAGCTGTAGAGGGGGTTCGTGTCTGAGGGCCTCTTCGCTGGCAAGCCAGCTCCTACAGGGGGCTTGCTTGCCGGCGAAAGCGGTCGTTCTGTTCAAACCGCGACGCTGACATCCTGCTTATCCACCGCCACCAACGTCTCGATCATCGCCCGCGCAGCCGGTGACAACCGGAACCCCGTGCGGCTGACAATCCCGCACCGCACGCTCATGCTCTCGATGTGCGGCGGCAGGTTTCGCCAGTGCAGCAGCACCAGTGAACCGTCGGCAATGTCGTCGACAAACGCTTCTTCCGTGCCTACTCCGATGGCGTTCGATTGCAGCACGATCCTGGCCAGCGCCGGAAAATGCTCGGTCTCGATGGTCGGTGAAAAATCGATCCGGCCGCTGAGGTTCGCCAGCAGTTTGCGAATACCCGGCGGGATCTGCGTGGTCGCCAGCGGGTAATCGAACATGTCGTTGGTCGACAGGCTTTCCTTGGCCAGCAGCGGATGCCCCGGACGGCAGAAAAACACGCCGCGTTTGGGAGTCAACGCTCGGGTCTGAAAGTTCGGATCCGCTTCGAAATGGCGGATGTCGGCGATGAAAAATTCGATCTCTTCACGGCTCAGGGCGCGGCTGAGTTTTTCCCAGTTATCCACCTGAAAACAGGTGCGTATTTTCGGGTGGGCACTGATGAATTGCGCCACCGCATCCGGCACCAGTTTTACCGCCGGTGCCGGGCCGCAGCCGAACCGCAGTTCACCGGCGTCGAGCTTGGTCATTTGCGTGACTTCGGCGTTGAGCAGTGCGGCGCCCTGTACCAGCGTCAGCGCATGTTGCAGCACCACCTGACCTTCCGGCGTGGGGCGCAAGTCCTTGTTGCCACGGTCCACCAATGCACAGCCGAATTCCTGTTCAAGCCCTTGAATACTGCGACTGAATGCCGGCTGAGTAATGCCCATGGCGTCGGCTGCCCGTACGAAACTTCGGTGTTCGGTGAGGGCAATGAAGTAACGCAGCTGACGAAGATCCATAGGTTTTTCCCGGCATCCTGAAACGACCTCGATGGCATGTGCGACGAGCGTGGTTGAGGTTTTTTAAAGGTAATCGCTTATTCCGTCAACGAAGCAATCAAATAACTATTAGATGATAAAAGAATATCAATAGAGCGTTGTCCCTGTCGCCCGATTGCCGGCGCCAAGGCCTCGTGGCCGTGAAAATGGTCCCGAAATCATGCCTTTGGTGAATATTTTCGATGCCTTAAAAGCATGTGATTTCCGCCTGTTGCCCGCAGCCCTTGCCGGGCAAGGCCTGGAGTCGATGGGTGGTCTTTTATATTCGTTTTTGGTCTATGCATAACTTTAAAGATTACTTTCTGAGATAAGCGTCTGCCTCAATGATTCACCCATCGATACGTCGTCGGGGGATGTCTGGCACGACGTTTCGGTTATCCGCAAAGAGACCGCAGGGAGTTAAGCAATGGGCAATGTCCAGACCGCCGCCAGCGCACACGAGGTGCTGTGGCGCCAGGCGCCGGGTGGCGAGTTGGTCGACCTCGGCCGGGTGCACCGAGTGCCCTTGGGGCAGCTGCGTTTGCAGCGTGCGCCCAAGGGCATTCTGAGTCGCCGGGAAACGATTCTGCTCGGTGTGCTGGCGCTGCTGGTGCATGGCGCAGTCATCTATTGGGTCAATCAGCAGCCGACCAAGGCATTGCCGATCGTGCCGCCGGAAATTCCGCCGATGACGATTGAATTCTCGCGTCCGGCGCCGCCCGTGGTCGAGCCGCCGCCACCGCAGCCGGTGCAACCCGTGGTCGAGCCACCGCCGCCGGTGGAAGACGAACTGGCCGTGAAGCCGCCGCCACCGAAACCGATTCCCAAGCCAAAACCGATCGCCAAGCCCGTACCGAAACCGGTGCAAAAAGTCGCCCCGCAACCGCCTGCGCCGCCACAACCGGCAGCCCCTGTCGCGGCCCCGGCGCCACCTGCACCACCGGCGCCCGCGCCGGTGACGCCTGCCTCGGCCAATGCCGCGTACCTGAAAAACCCGGCGCCGGAATACCCGTCGCAAGCCGTGCGTCGCGGTTGGGAAGGCACGGTGTTATTGCGGGTGCATGTGTTGGCCAACGGCAAGCCTGGCGAGATTCAGATCCAGAAAGGCAGTGGTCGCGATTCCCTCGATGAGGCGGCGATCAATGCCGTGAAACGTTGGAGTTTCGTGCCGGCCAAGCAGGGTGAAGTCGCCCAGGACGGCTGGGTCAGCGTGCCCATCGATTTCAAGCTTCATTAAACCGCAACCAAATTCGCGCGAAACGTTTACACGAGGAACTCATCATGACGTTACTGGCATCTCCACTTGAATCCATCGAAAGCGCGGTGATCTGGCTGCTGGTGGTTTTTTCCGTTGCCACTTGGGGCCTGGCGTTGCTCAAAGGCGTGCAGTTCGGCCGTCTCAAGGTGCAGGACCGAAAGTTTCATAAGCAGTTCTGGGCGGCGTCGAGCCTTGATTCGGCGGCGGAGCTGGCCGAGACCCAGCCCGGCGCGGCGGCCCGAGTGGCCCAGGCCGGCTATGCGGCAATACAGGTAGGGGAGGCGCCACAAGCGGCGGATTTGAGCCAGGCGATCAACCATCAGGATCGTCTTGAGCGCGCCTTGCGTCAGCAGATCGTGCGTGAGCGCCGCTCGCTGGAAACAGGTTTGGCAGTGGTCGCAAGTATTGGCAGTACATCGCCGTTCATTGGTTTGTTCGGCACCGTGTGGGGAATCATGGAGGCGTTGAAAGGAATCAGCGCAGCAGGTTCAGCCAGCCTGGAAACCGTGGCCGGGCCGATTGGCGCGGCACTGGTGGCGACCGGTGTGGGGATCGCCGTCGCGGTACCGGCGGTGCTGGTTTACAACTACTTTTTGCGTCGTCTGAAACTGACGGCGGCGGACCTGGATGACTTCGCCCATGACTTCTACAGCCTGGCGCAGAAGAGTTCGTTCCGTGTGCTGATTCATCCGACGGCGCATAAAACCGCTGCATCGGGCAGCGCGCAGAAAGTGAAGGAGGCGTCCTGAGATGGCTTTCTCCACGCAAGACAGCGATGAGGTGCTGAGCGAGATCAACGTGACACCGCTGGTGGATGTGATGCTGGTGCTGCTGGTGGTGTTTATCGTCACCGCGCCGCTGCTGACCAACGCGATCCCGATCAACCTGCCCAAGACCGAGGCCGTGGCGCCGGTGGAGCAGAAGGACCCGCTGGTCGTGAGCATCGACGGTGCCGGGAAGTTGTTTATCAACAAGGACGAAATTCAGCCGGACTTGCTGGAGTTCAACCTCAAGTCGGCGAAGGCCAAGGATCCCGAAGTGCGTGTGCAATTGCAGGCGGACGACGGGGTGAATTACGGCGAAGTGGCGCGAGCCATGGCGTCGATTGAGCGGGCAGGGATTACCAAGTTGTCGGTGATTACCGCACGCTGACCGATTTTCGATTTTCCGGGGCCGTCTCCTTGGCAGGGTGCGGCCCCTTTTTTATGCCTCAAGAAAACCCGTGACCTTGTAGGAGCCGGCTTGCCGGCGATGGCGTTCGTCCAGCCAATGGAAATGTTGTCTGACACACCGCCATCGCCAGCAAGCTGGCTCCTACAGGTTGTGTGTGTTTCTTATATTCTTTATGGATCTTAATAAATAGCTTCTTATTCCTTAACGAATATAACTCTCCTCCCTATACTCGATCAGGAACAGACACGCAGCAGGAGAGTTCCCCCATGCGCAACGAATCAATTCGCTATCTGATTGTGCCGGGCTGGCAAGGATCGCCAGATGATCATTGGCAAAGCCACTGGCAGAACAGCTTGCCGAACAGCGCGCGGGTGGAGCAGGCCGATTGGCTGACGCCCCGTCGTGAAGACTGGGTGGCGGCATTGGCCGAGGCGATTGCCGCTGACAGCACGCCGGTGATTTTGATTGCCCATAGCCTGGGTTGCATCACGGTCGCGCATTGGGCGGCCACTGCCCCGCTGAATTTTTTGCGCCAGGTGCGCGGTGCCTTGCTGGTTGCACCGGCAGACGTCGAGCGCCCGGCCTGCGCGCCAGCCTTGCGCAACTTCGCACCGATTCCGACGAACCTTTTACCGTTCCCGAGCCAGGTGGTCAGCTCCGACAACGACGCCGCTGTCAGCGCACCGCGTGCGCTGGAACTGGCACGTAACTGGGGCGCCGAGGCAGGAATACTGTCGGGTGCCGGACACATCAACGTGAAGTCCGGTCATCAGCGCTGGGAGCAGGGTTTTGCTTATCTGTATCGCCTGCAAAACCGCATGGAACATCACGCCCTGCGCCGCGCTTGAACCTTTTCTTTTTTTAACATCGCCCCCCGTCTCCCGGCGGTTTTGGGCGGGAGTCTGCCATGAGTTTTGAAGCCTTCGGTCAGCCGCTGCTGACCTTTCCCGACGCAGAAAAAAGTCCGCTGAGCATCCGCGCCAAGGCGCTGGTGTTCGTCGATCCGCGCTCGCGTCAATTGCGCGCCGAGCTGGAGCAACTGGCACCACGTTCGATCTCCGTGTTGATCCGTGGCGAAACCGGTAGTGGTAAAGAACTGCTGGCGCGGCACATCCATCGCGCCAGTGATCGTGGTGGGTTGTTCGTGTCGGTCAATTGCGGCGCTATCAGCCCGACCTACGCCGACGCCGAATTGTTCGGTTATGCCGCAGGCAGTTACACCGGTTCGGCGAGCAGTCGTGCTGGCTGGTTCGGTTCGGCCAATGGCGGCACGCTGTACCTGGACGAGATCGGCGACTTGCCGCTGCCGATCCAGATCAAGTTGCTCGCCGCACTGGAAAACCACGAAGTCACCCGCGTCGGCGCGCATCAACCGAGCCCGGTGGACGTGCGTCTCGTGGCCGCGACCAGCATTGATCTGGCGCAAGCCGTGGCCGCCGGGAAATTCCATGAGCGGCTTTATCACTACCTCAGCGAAGGTCAGCTGGAACTGCCGGCGTTGCGTGAGCGGGTGGGCGATATCCTGTCGTTGTCCGAGTACTTCCTGGGCATCTACAGCCAGCGCCTGGACCTGCCGGTGCCGCTGATCAGCGAAGCTGCGCAGCAGTTGCTGGAACAGCACAGCTGGCCGGGCAACACCCGGGAGCTGGAAAACGTCATCCACTTTGCATTGCTGGTCAGCACTGGCGACGAGATCCTGCCCGAACATTTGAACCTGCCCGAAGCACCAGCGCCGCTGACGCAGATCGAGCAGCAGCTCCGGCACATCCTCACCAAAGGCACTGCCACCGAACAAGCCGCCCTCAAACAACTCCTCAAAAACACCGCACTCTTGTAGGAGCGAAGCTTGCTCGCGAACCAGGCGACACGGATTTTCTGGAAGGACGCCTTCGCGGGCAAGCCTCGCTCCTACAGATCACGAACACACCGAGCTCTTGTAGGAGCGAAGCTTGCTCGCGAACCAGACGACACGGATTTTCTGGAAGGACGCCTTCGCGGGCAAGCCTCGCTCCTACAGGTGGGTGCGGCGAAATGCAGCCAACACGTGAGTTAGAGCTGTATGAACAAAATGGAATATGAAAGTGAATAAAAGATATTGTTCGGGAATAAAAAATCCCGGTATTGTCCGCTTCACGCCAGCGATAGCACTTCACTGGCACTCGTACTAAACAAGCCGTCGTCGATGACGACCGTGATTTTCGATAAGGACACTGCATGAAAAAGGTTCTGTTGTTCACCGCATTGGCGGCTGCCCTGACCGCGGGCCTGGCCCAGGCCGGCGAGAAACTGGTAATTGCGGCGACCCCGGTCCCACACGCCGAGATTCTGGAGCTGATCAAGCCAACCCTCGCCAAAGAAGGCGTGGACCTGGAAATCAAAGTGTTCACCGACTACGTTCAGCCGAACGTACAAGTTGACCAGAAGCGTCTGGACGCCAACTACTTCCAGACCCTGCCGTACCTGAAAAACTTCAACGAAGGCAAAGGCACCAACCTGGTGACCGTGATCGGCGTTCACGTTGAACCGTTCGGTGGCTACTCGAAGAAGTACAAAAAACTGGCTGACCTGCCGAATGGCGCGACCATCGCTCTGCCGAACGAAGGCAGCAACAGCGGTCGTGCTCTGCTGCTGTTGCAGAAGGCTGGCCTGATCGAGTTGAAAGACCCGAAAAACGCTTTGGCTACTCCGAAAGACATCGCCAAGAACCCGCACAACTTCAAGTTCAAGGAACTGGAATCGGCCATGTTGCCGCGCGTTCTGGACCAGGTTGACCTGGACCTGATCAACACCAACTACGCGCTGGAAGCAGGTCTGAACCCGGCTAAAGATGCGCTGGTGATCGAAGGTGCTGATTCGCCTTACGTGAACTTCCTGGTGGCTCGTCCAGACAACAAGGACAGCGTAGCCATCCAGAAACTGGCCAAGGCGTTGACCAGCCCGGAAGTGAAAGCCTTCATCGCCAAGAAATACAGCGGCGCCGTACTGCCGGCGTTCTGATTGGACGCAGCATCAAACCCCTTCAAGGTTTCGAACGCCGACGGCTAGCAATAGCGTCGGCGTTTTTTATTGCGCGTGCACATTCCAAATGTAGGAACGAGCCTCTTGTAGGAGCCGGCTTGCTGGCGAATCAGACAACGCGGTGTATCAGGCCGGACGCCTTCGCGGGCAAGCCTCGCTCCTACAGATCACGGACACACCGCACTTTTGTAGGAGCCGGCTTGCTGGCGAATCAGACAACGCGGTGTATCAGGCCGGACGCCTTCGCGGGCAAGCCTCGCTCCTACAGATCACGGACACACCGAGCTCTTGTAGGAGCGAAGCTTGCTCGCGAACCAGACGACACGGATTTTCTGGAAGGACGCCTTCGCGGGCGAGCCTCGCTCCTACAGGGGATAGGCGTGTGCCGGAGGCTTAGGCCGCCCTGGCCTTCAACGCTCTGCGCAACGCCACCAGCAGCTTCACGATGTCTTGCGGATCAAGCCGTTGCGGTACTTTTACGTCAGCCATGTTCTCTTCCTTGTGATGGTTCGGCCGGGAGTCTGGCCAAAAGCTGTGCGTCCTTGGAGGGCTATTTCGAAAAAAAGATCCTTCCTACAGCGAAAAGGAAAATAGTCGTCTTCCTCCTTCTCGGCAAATTCACCGGATAGTTTTTTGCGTGATATCAATATTCTTTAACGGTATTTAAATTCCAGTTCTTATACCTTTAAAGTCGGTGCCTGCCGGGAGGTTATCCACCGCCCATGGACTGCGCCACCGTCGCTTACCGAGCGGCGTCCAGGATGTTCAATGAACTTCGATTACGCTTTTATCCTCAGCACCCTGCCGGCGTTTCTCAAGGCCGTGGGCGTGACGCTGCAGGTCGGCTTCATCGCCATCGGCACCTCGTTGCTGGTGGCCTTGATCAACGCGACGATCCTGGTGTTCCGCACGCCTTACCTGCAACGCCTGGTCGGGTTGTACGTAGAACTGGCGCGCAACACGCCGCTGCTCATTCAACTGTTCTTCGTGTATTTCGCCTTGCCGGCGCTGGGCATCAAGGTGTCAGGCTTCACAGCGGCGATTATCACCATGACGTTCCTGGGCGGCGCTTACCTCACGGAAGTGCTGCGCGCCGGGGTGGACGCGGTGCCCCAGGCGCAGCTCGAATCCGGCCGCTCCATCGGCTTGTCCCACGGGCAATTGCTGCGCTACGTGATCCTGCCGCAGGCCGGCATCCTCAGCCTGCCGTCGCTGTTCGCCAATTTCATTTTCTTGCTGAAAGAGACCACCGTGGTCTCGGCCGTAGCGGTCCCGGAAATTCTCTACACCACCAAAAGCTACATCGCGCTCTACTACAAAACCTACGAAATGCTCGCCGTGCTGACGCTGATTTGCGTGCTGCTGTTTTTGCCGCTGTCGCTGCTGCTCAGCCGTCTGGAAAGGAGGCTCCAGCATGGCCAGTTCGGGTCTTGAATTGTTGTGGGTGTCGTTGCCGCAATTGGGCAAGGGCGCTGCGCAAACCCTGTCGATCTCTTTCCTGAGCATCGTCATCAGCACCGTTGGCGGTGTGTTTTACGGCGTTTTGCGTACGCTGAATTCGAAATGGCTGAACGCGATTTTGCGCGTGTATCTGGAGCTGTTCCGGGCGATCCCGGTGCTGGTCTGGTTGTATCTGCTGTTCTTCGGTCTGCCGATTTTCTTCGGCCTGAGCATTCCGAGCTTCTGGTGCGCGGTGCTGGTGCTGTCGCTGTGGGGCGCCAGCGAGGTCGGTGAAGTGGTGCGCGGCGCCTTGCATTCGTTGCCACGCGGCCAGCGTGAAGCGGGCCTGTCGATCGGCTTGAACGGCCCGCAACTCTACGGCTACGTGCTGTTGCCCCAGGCGCTGAAACGCATGACCCCGCCGACCATCAACGTCTACACGCGGATCATCAAGACCAGCTCCCTGGCGGTGCTGATCGGCGTGGTGGACGTGATCAAGGTCGGCCAGCAGATCATCGAACGCACCTACGAATCCGTGCTGATCTACGGCGCGCTGTTTCTGTTTTTCTTTTTCATCTGCTACCCGCTCTCGGCCGCCTCGCGCGTGCTGGAGCGGCGCTGGACGCAAGCATGAGCGCATTGATCGAGTTCAAGGGTTTCAACAAGTTTTTCGGCGAGCAGCAGGTGCTCGACGGCATCGACCTGAAGGTGAAGTCCGGCGAAGTGATCGTCATCCTCGGCCCCAGCGGCTGCGGTAAAAGTACCCTGTTGCGTTGCCTCAACGGGTTGGAAGTCGCGCACAGCGGCAGCCTGACATTTGCCGGCCGAGAGTTGCTGGACAAAGGCACCGACTGGCGCGAAGTGCGCCAGCAGATCGGCATGGTGTTCCAGAGCTATCACCTGTTCCCGCACATGAGAGTGCTCGACAACCTGCTGCTCGGCCCGGTCAAGGTGCAAAACCGCGAGCGTCGCGAAGCCCGGGATCAGGCCGAAGCCTTGCTGGCGCGCGTGGGCCTCTCGGACAAGCGCGACGCCTTTCCTCGCCAGCTCTCCGGCGGCCAGCAGCAACGCATCGCCATCGTCCGTTCGTTGTGCATGAACCCCAAAGTTATGTTGTTCGATGAAGTCACCGCCGCCCTCGACCCGGAAATGGTCAAGGAAGTGCTGGAAGTCATTCAGGGCCTGGCCCGCGAAGGCATGACGCTGTTGATCGTCACCCACGAAATGGCGTTCGCCCGCGCCGTGGCTGACCGCATCGTGTTCATGGATGCCGGGCGAATCCTTGAGCAAAACCCTCCCGAGATTTTCTTTACGAACCCGCAAACCGCACGAGCGCAGCAGTTCCTGGAGAAGTTCTCCTACGTCGCCGCACTACCCAAAACGACTCAAACAAAGGAACTGGAACTGCCATGAAAACTGCCAAGTCTTCTCTACTGCTATTGCCACTGCTCGGCCTCGCGTTGCTGGCCGGCTGCAACAAAACCGAAGAACCCGCGAAGCCGAAAGTCGCCAGCGAAAGCACTGCGCCGGCCAGCTACCTGGACAAAATCAAGGCGCGGGACAAGTTGATCGTCGGCGTTTTCACTGACAAACCGCCGTTTGGTTTCGTCAATGAAGCGGGGCGTTACGTTGGTTTCGATACTGACATCGGCCGCCAATTTGCCAAGGATCTGCTCGGCGATGAAAACAAGGTCGAGTTCGTCGCGGTGGAACCGGCGAGCCGGATTCCGTTCCTGCAAAGTGACAAGGTCGACCTGATCCTGGCCAACATGACCGTGACCCCGGAGCGCAAGGAAGCGGTGGACTTCACCAATCCAAACCTGAAAGTCGCAGTACAGGCATTGGTGCCACAGGCCAGCGAAGTGAAAAACCTCGATGACCTGGCGACCCGCACCACCATCGTCACCACCGGCACCACGGCGGATATCTGGCTGACCAAGAATCACCCGGACTGGAAACTGCTGAAGTTCGAGAAAAACTCCGAGTCCCTGCAAGCCCTGGCCAACGGTCGCGGCGATGCCTATGCGCAGGACAATCTGGTGCTGTTCAGCTGGGCCAAGCAGAACCCTGGCTACCGCGTGCTGGATCAGAAACTCGGTGCAGAAGCGCCGATTGCGCCGGCGGTGAAGAAGGGCAACATCGAGCTGCGTGACTGGGTGAACGCCGAGTTGGCGAAGCTGGGTGAAGAGAAGTATCTGCTCAAGCTGTACGACCAGTATGTGCGCAAGGAATTGAGCGATGACACCAAGCCTGAGAGCGTGATTGTCGAGGGTGGGAAGTGGCAGGGGTGATTCTTTAACTTTTGCGGCGGTCTCACCGCCGCCATCGCGAGCAGGCTCGCTCCCACATTGGACCGCGTCCGTCGGGACACCTCGGTCAACTGTGGGAGCGAGCCTGCTCGCGATTCGGTTTATCGGACGCCGCTCAATCCGGCCAGTACCACGCCGGTTCATCCAGCATCCGCTGCCCGACAATCCCGGTCTGGCCCAGATTTTTCTCCAGCACGATGCAGTTGCACTCGGGATCTTCCTGTAGCGCCGAAATCAACCGCCGGGCATGGGACACCACCCACACCTGACACTGCTCCGACGCGCGGATAATCAAGCGCGCCAACGCCGGCAACAGGTCCGGGTGCAGGCTGGTTTCCGGTTCGTTCAGCACCATCAGCGTCGGTGGGCGCGGTGTCAGCAGCGCCGCCACCAACAGCAAATAGCGCAACGTCCCATCGGACAACTCCGCCGCCGACAACGGCCGCAATAACCCTTCCTGATAAAACTCGATGGCGAACCGGCCGCCCGCCAGCGGCTCGATATGCAGACGCGCACCGGGAAATGCATCGCTGATGGCGTTGCGCAAAGCTTCGGGGTCGCCAATCTCGATAATGGTCTGCAACGCCGCCGCCAGGTCTCTGCCGTCGTGGTGCAGCACCGGGGTGCGGGTGCCCAGTTGTGGCTGACGCACCGGCGCGTCGGCGTCGCTGCGAAAGTGATCGTAGAAGCGCCAGCGGCGGATGAACTCACGCATCTCCAGCACCTCCGGCGAGGTCCGCAAGCTGCCCACCTGATCGAACAGGCTGTCGAAAGTCGGCGTGTGCTGAGCCAGCACGTCCCAGCTGCGGTTGGCTCGGGTGCGGATCATCGGGCCGTCGCGATCCACCAGCAGGCTCGCCGGACGATAATGCGCCCCGGCCCACAGGCATTCACGCTTGATTTGCGGATCGAGGCTGAACCGTGACGCAATGGGTGTGCTGTGCCCGGGCAACATGAAATGACCGTTGGAATCGGGCAGCCCCAGGCTGATCGAGTAGCCGAAGTCGTCCCCGGCAAACCCCAGGCGCAAGCGTTTGACGCCGTGGCGAACGGTCGCCTCGATCGGCACTTCGCCGTTGCGCATGCGCCGGGTGATGGTTTCAGGTCCCGCCCAGAAGGTCGAATCCAGGCCGCCTTCGCGGGCCAACGCATTGACCACGCCACCCTGAGCGGTTTCCGCCAACAGGCGCAACGCCCGGTAGAGGTTGGATTTGCCACTGCCGTTCGGCCCGGTGATCAGGTTCAGACGACCCAGTGGAATCACCAATTTATTGATCGAGCGGTAATTGGCCACCGCGAGGGTTTTGAGCATGGGAAGCTTCCTGCTGCACTGCGTGGTCCGTCAGTTTGCCTCATTATCGAAAACACTGAGATCCCCCTGTAGGAGCGAGCCTGCTCGCGAAGGCGGTGTGTCAGAAAAAGAGAAATTGAATGTTGATCCGCTTCGCGAGCAGGCTCGCTCCTACAGAGAGTGCAGCAAACCTGTGCACCTGTTGAACCCTGTTCTAAGCTCACAGTCGTATCGCCATTGGCACGTTCGTACGACGCAAAGGAGTCTGCATGGCTGGTCCCGGATTGAAAAGAGTGGTTGGCCTGAGTCTTCTTGTCCTGCTGGGGGCCTGCGGGGAAAAACCCCAGGTCGAAAAGGATCGTCCGCGGGTGTTCGTGCAAGTCGTCAACGCCGCGAATTACGCCGCGTCCGTGACCCTCACCGGTGATGTTCAGGCGCGCGTCCAGACAGAGCTGTCGTTCCGTGTCGGTGGCAAGATCATCCAGCGCTCGGTCGATGTCGGTGACCGGGTGTCGGCCAAGCAAGTGCTCGCCAGGCTCGACCCGAAAGACCTGCAAACCAATGTCGACTCGGCCCAGGCGCAGGTCGTCGCCGAGCAGGCGCGGGTCAAACAGGCCGCCGCCGCCTTCGTCCGCCAGCAAAAACTCCTGCCCAAGGGCTACACCAGTCAAAGCGAGTTCGACTCCGCCCAGGCCGCATTGCGCAGCAGCCAGAGCGCGCTGACGGCTGCCCAGGCGCAACTGGCCAACGCCCGCGAGCAACTGAGTTACACCGCGCTGATCGCCGACGCGCCGGGAGTGATCACTGCCCGGCAGGCCGAAGTCGGCCAGGTGGTGCAGGCCACGATGCCGATTTTCAGCCTGGCGCGCGACGGTGAGCGCGACGCGGTGTTCAACGTCTACGAGTCGCTGCTGACAGAGGATCCTGAGGGCAAAACGATTGTGGTGAGCTTGCTCGATAACCCGGCCATCAAGACCACAGGCACGGTTCGGGAAGTCACCCCGGCCGTTTCCGCGCAGACGGGTACGGTGCAGGTCAAGGTCACCCTTAACGGTCTGCCGGAAGGCATGCAGCTTGGCTCGGTGATCAGCGGCACGGCGAAGACGCCGAGCAAAGCCGCAATCGAACTGCCATGGTCGGCGCTGACCAAAAACCTCAGCGAACCGGCCGTGTGGCTGGTGGATGACGAGGGCAAGGCGCAATTGCATACGGTGACGGTGGGTCGTTACCTGACCGGCAAAGTCATTATCAGCGATGGCCTGAAGGGCGGCGAAAAAGTCGTCATTGCCGGCGGTCAGTTGCTGCACCCCGGCGTCAAAGTGGAAATCGCCGAAAACACCTACAAGGATTTAGCAGCGGGAGCCCAGCCATGAAGCGCGTGTTGCTGGTGTTCGCCGGAATGCTGCTGGTGGCCTGCTCGAAAGAAGAACCGCCGCCAGAGCCGGTGCGTCCGGTGCTGTCGATCAAGGTCCAGGCGTTGGGCGAGGAGAGTCTCGGCCGCTTCGCCGGCAGCATTCAGGCCCGATACGAAACCAATGTCGGCTTCCGCGTACCGGGGCGCATCGCCAGTCGCAACGTCGATGTCGGCGCCGAGGTCGAGAAGGGCGCCTTGCTCGCGACCCTTGATCCCACCGATCAGCAAAACCAGCTGCGCTCGGCTCAGGGCGATCTGGCGAAGGTTCAGGCACAACTGATCAACGCCCAGGCCAACGCCCGGCGTCAGCAGGAACTGTTCGATCGCGGGGTCGGTGCGCAGGCGCAACTGGACATCGCCCAGACCGATCTGAAAACCACTCAGGCCTCCCTCGATCAAGCGAAGGCGGCGGTCGATCAGGCCAAGGACCAACTCGATTATGTCGAGTTGCGCACCGACCACAAAGCCATCGTCACCGCGTGGAACGCCGAAGCCGGGCAAGTGGTGACCGCCGGCCAGCAAGTGGTGACCCTGGCGCAGCCGGACATCAAGGAAGCGGTAATCGACCTGCCCGACACGCTGGTGGATCAGTTGCCCGCGGATGTGGTGTTTCAGGTCGCCGTGCAACTGGAACCGAACATCACCACCACCGCCATCGTCCGCGAAATCGAACCCCAGGCCCAGAGCGCCACCCGCACCCGTCGCGCCCGCCTGACCCTGACTGACACACCACCGGGGTTTCGCCTGGGCACGGCAATCAGCGTCACCCTCAGCTCTGCGATCAAGCCACGAATCGAGTTGCCCCTGACCGCGCTGCAAGAGGTCGATGGCAAATCGCGGATCTGGGTCATCGACCCTCAGACCCAAACCGTTTCCCCGCGTGACATCAGCCTGATCAGCCGCACCGATTCCACCATGGTCCTGGCCAGCGGCGTGAAGTCCGGTGAGCGTGTCGTAAGTGCCGGTGTGAACAGCCTGAAGCCTGGGCAGAAAGTGAAAATCGATGAGGACAGCCCACAATGAAAGGGAGTTTCAACTTATCCGAATGGGCCCTCAAGCATCAGTCGTTTGTCTGGTATTTGATGTTCATCGCGCTGCTGATGGGCGTGTTCTCGTACATGAACCTCGGCCGCGAGGAAGACCCCTCGTTCACCATCAAGACCATGGTCATCCAGTCCAGCTGGCCGGGTGCGACCCAGGAAGAAACCCTCAAGCAGGTCACCGACCGCATCGAGAAAAAGCTCGAAGAACTCGACTCCCTCGACTATGTGAAAAGCTATACACGGCCCGGTGAGTCCACGGTCTTCGTGAACCTGCGCGACACCACCAGCGCCAAGGACATCCCGGAAATCTGGTACCAGGTGCGCAAGAAGATCAACGACATTCGCGGCCAATTCCCCAAGGGCCTGCAAGGGCCTGGGTTCAACGACGAATTCGGTGATGTGTTCGGCTCGGTGTACGCCTTTACTGCTGACGGCTTGTCGATGCGCCAGTTGCGCGATTACGTCGAGCAGGTCCGCGCCGAGATCCGTGAAGTGCCGGGGCTGGGCAAGGTCGAGATGGTCGGCGAGCAGGATGAAGTGCTCTACCTGAACTTCTCCACCCGCAAACTGGCGGCGCTGGGCATTGATCAGCGTCAGGTCGTGGATAGCCTGCAATCGCAAAACGCGGTGACGCCGGCCGGGGTCATTGAAGCCGGTCCAGAGCGGATTTCCATTCGCACCACAGGTCAGTTCGCGTCCGAGAAAGACCTGGAAAACGTCAACCTGCGGCTCAACGATCGTTTCTATCGCCTGGCCGACATTGCCGACATCAGTCGGGGTTATGTCGACCCGGCGACCCCGGAGTTTCGCTACAACGGCCATCCGGCCATCGGCCTGGCCATTGCCATGAAGAAGGGCGGCAACATTCAGGATTTCGGCAAGGCGCTGCACCAGCGCATGATCGACCTGACCGCCGATTTGCCGGTGGGCGTCGGTGTGTACAACGTTTCCGACCAGGCCGCCGTGGTGGAAAAAGCCGTTGGCGGCTTCACCAGCGCGCTGTTCGAAGCGGTGGTGATCGTGCTGGTGGTCAGCTTCGTCAGCCTCGGCGTGCGCGCCGGGTTAGTGGTCGCGTGCTCGATTCCGCTGGTACTGGCGATGGTCTTCGTCTTCATGGAATACAGCGGCATCACCATGCAGCGGATTTCCCTCGGCGCGCTGATCATCGCCCTCGGCCTGCTGGTGGACGACGCGATGATCACGGTCGAGATGATGGTCACCCGGCTGGAGATGGGTGAAACCAAGGAGCAGGCGGCCACGTTCGCCTACACCTCGACCGCGTTCCCGATGCTCACCGGTACGCTGGTGACGGTGGCCGGTTTTGTACCGATTGGCCTGAACGCCAGTTCGGCGGGCGAGTACACCTTCACGCTGTTTGCGGTGATTGCCGTGGCGATGCTGGTGTCGTGGGTTGTCGCGGTGTTGTTCGCGCCGGTGATCGGCGTACACATCCTCAGCGCCAACGTGAAACCTCACGATGAAGAACCTGGTCGCATCGGTCGCGCCTTCAATTACGGCATGCTCTGGTCCATGCGCAATCGCTGGTGGGCCATCGGCATCACCATTGCCTTGTTCGTGGCGTCGGTGTTTTCCATGCAGTTTGTACAGAACCAGTTCTTTCCGTCCTCGGACCGGCCGGAAATTCTCGTCGACCTGAACCTGCCGCAAAACGCTTCGATTGCCGAAACCCGCAAAGCCGTGGACAAGCTCGAAGCAACGCTCAAGGACGACCCGGACATCGTGCGCTGGAGCACCTACATCGGCGAAGGCGCGATCCGTTTCTACCTGCCGCTCGACCAGCAATTGCAAAACCCGTACTACGCGCAATTGGTCATCGTCAGCAAGGGCCTGGAATCGCGAGAAGCCCTGAGTCAGCGTTTGCGCGAACGCTTGCGCAAGGATTTTGTCGGTATCGGTAGTTACGTCCAGGCGCTGGAAATGGGCCCGCCTGTCGGGCGGCCGATCCAGTACCGGGTCAGCGGCAAGGACATCGACCAGGTGCGCAAACATGCCATCGCCCTGGCCACCGAGCTGGACAAGAACTCGCACATCGGCGAGATCATTTACGACTGGAACGAGCCGGGCAAAGTCCTGCGCATCGACATCGCACAGGACAAGGTGCGGCAACTGGGATTGTCATCGGAAGACGTGGCCAACCTGATGAACAGCATCGTCGTCGGTGCGCCGGTGACGCAGGTCGATGACGATATCTACCTGATCAACGTCGTGGGCCGCGCGGTGGACGCGGAGCGCGGTACGCCGGAAACGTTGCAGAACCTGCAGATCGTCACGCCCAGCGGCACCTCGATTCCGCTGCTGGCTTTCGCCACCGTGCGCTATGAACTTGAGCAGCCGCTGGTGTGGCGTCGCGACCGCAAGCCGACCATCACCATCAAGGCTGCGGTGCGCGACGAGATTCAGCCGACCGATCTGGTCAAGCAACTGAAGCCGGAGATCGACAAATTCGCCGCCGCTTTGCCGGTGGGCTACAAGGTCGCCACGGGCGGTACGGTTGAGGAAAGCGGCAAGGCCCAAGGGCCGATTGCCAAGGTGGTGCCGTTGATGCTGTTCCTGATGGCGACCTTCCTGATGATTCAATTGCACAGCGTGCAGAAGCTGTTCCTGGTGGCGAGCGTCGCGCCGCTAGGCCTGATCGGCGTGGTGCTGGCGCTGATTCCCACCGGCACGCCGATGGGCTTCGTGGCGATCCTGGGGATTCTGGCGCTGATCGGCATCATCATCCGCAACTCGGTGATTCTGGTGACGCAGATCGACGCCCTGGAGAAAGAGGGGCTGTCACCGTGGGATGCGGTGGCGCAAGCCACGGAACACCGTCGCCGGCCGATTCTGCTGACGGCTGCGGCGGCGAGCCTGGGGATGATCCCGATTGCCCGGGAAGTGTTCTGGGGGCCGATGGCCTACGCGATGATCGGCGGCATCATCATCGCAACGTTGCTGACGCTGCTGTTTTTGCCGGCGCTGTATGTGGCCTGGTACAAGATTCGCGAGCCGAAAAAAGAGGCCCGGTAAAGCAGAGCGCTTCGCGCTCTAATCGCGAGCAGGCTCGCTCCCACAGGGAAATGCGGTCTCCTGTGGGAGCGAGCCCGCTCGCGATGGCGTCCGACCTGACTACTCAGATTTACGCCAGACACTCGCCAACCAAGGCTGCTGCTCCCGCGGCAGCCCCGCCGGCCGGTAGTAATGCTCCAACTCCACAAACCCCGCCGCGGTCAGCAAATCCTGCCACGCCTGAAGATCGTGATAAGCCCCATACCGCGGCCCATTCCACCCCTCCTGATTCTCACCACGCGGATTGGAACTGAACAACACCCCACCGGGCCTCAACGCCCCGCGCAATTCCTTCAACACCCGTGGCAATTCCTGACGCGGAATATGAAACAGCACCGCGTTGGCAAAAATCCCGTCAAAGCGTTCAGCCGGCAAATCAAGCTTCAGAAAATCCTGCTGCCACACCTCGCAACCACTGTCTTCACGCGCCATTTGCGCAAACTTTTCCGAACCGTCGAGGCCGACCGCGGTGTGGCCCATGCGCGTGAACGTCTGCAAATCCCGACCCGGCCCGCAGCCAAAGTCGAGGATGTCGAACGGCGGCTCACCCTGGATATGCCGCAGCAATGCGTCGATGTTCTGGCTGACATCGTGATCACGCGTCCCTTCGCGAAAACCTTCGGCCACCGAGTTGTAATGACCGAGGGTGGTGGAGGTGATTTTCTCAAGGTCGTCTGGGGTTTGTTTCATGGCGGGCTGCGCAGGCAATTGGGATTCGCCGAATATACGCCATCAGGTCCGGGGCTGCTTCGCAGCCCATCGCGAGCAGGCTCGCTCCTACAGGTTTCGCGTGATCTTCTGGATGGTTAGAAACCTGTAGGAGCGAGGCTTGCCCGCGAAGGCGATTTAACTGCCGGCCGATTATTCAGGCCGGTTTCCGGTGTGCTTCATCCCCAGACATTCAATGGACCGGTAATTTCCAGCAAATGCCAAATAGAGAACACCATGGCCCTGTCGGCACCTTTTAGTTGATCGCCACACCGATAAGCGGTGACCGAGGCGCAGCGCAGAAGGTCGGCGACATAGAGTTGCGTGTCTTCGAAGTTCACGTCCTGGCTGACGTTGTAGAAGCGCAGTTCGTCCGGCGCGCCGGTATGTTCGCGGGTGAGGTAAAAATCGATCGCGTGGTAAAGCGCTGAGCGACCTTTAAGCGGATCGTCGTTGTCTTTGCTTGAGGATTCGGGAGGTGGATCGGGGACTGGTTTTTTCACTTGTGTTGCTCCTATTGATACATGGGAGCCGCCACTTTTCGCCTACTAAAACGATGGGTGGCGGCTGCGCGCAGGTTAGTAGACCGGTCAATAGGCAAACCGGCGCACCCAAAGGTGCCCCACGCACAGCCACCATATTCAGCATCCGGCAAATTGCCAGACATGATCATGAACACACTATGCACCTATCGATCCGGGCTACTAATCCCGATCACTGATGAGCAGTGACGGACCGAGACTAGCCAGCGGATTTGCCAGGCGCAAGCGTGCGGAATCATCTAGGAAACGTCCTGCAAATGAAAGGGATTGGCCTTGTAGGAGTGCTGATTTCTCTGTGGGAAAACTTCCCGATTTGTAGTGAATTTCCTACCGCTAACCTTGATTCAGCGCTTGTTCAACCTCCGCCCCCCCCAACAGTCTCGGTGCGGCTACCTGTTACTTCTTACAGTATCGGCCCGACCAAAAAAGGCTCAGTCTTATCTCCACTCGAGCGAAGGACCGTCGATACCGTGAACGCTCACCCACACACACCGACGCTGTCGGTCATGGACCCGCGAGCCTTGGCAATTCGCGGCGTGGGCTATTGCCGGCACCCGGACGAGAGCGTCATTACTTCGCGCATCACCCGGCAAGGCTTCGATGCTGCGGGGCGTTTGGTCGAGTCGTGGGATCCCCGTTTATGGGCGTCTGCGCAGAAGCCGAATCTGACGACAATCCATGGGTTGAGCGGCCAGTCGTTGCAGACGGACAGCGTCGATGCCGGCTGGCAACTGAGCCTGTTGAATCAGGCCGGTTCGCTGCGATCGTTCTGGGACGCCAGAGGCAGTCAGCGTCACATCGCCTATGACGATCAGCAACGTCCGATAGCCGTCACTGAACAGGCCGCTGACGCACTATCGCGCATAGTCGAGCGATTGACCTACGGCAGCGCTGCCCCGGCATTCGCTGTGCATAACCAATGTGCAGCGGTGATCCGCCACGACAATCCAGCCAGTACCCTCTTCGTCACCGACTACGGTTTGGCCGGTTCGCAATTGAGTGAAAACCAATGCTTTCTGATCGACCTTGAACCACCCGATTGGCCCAGCGAGTTAGAGGCTCGGGACGCGTTGCTGGAAGATCAGTCGTTCGTCACGCGGCACGTCTTCTCTCCCTCGGGTGAGATTCAGCGTCAGACCGATGCCATGGGCAATCACCGTACCTTTACCTATGACGTGGCAGGCAAGCTGAGTGAAACCTGGCTGCTGATGGCTGGAGAGGGCAGACAACCGCAATGCCTGGTCAGCGACATTCGCTACAACGGCCACGACCAGGTCGAAAGCGAAATCGCTGGCAACGGTGTGAAAACGCAAGCCGAGTACGGTGCCGATGACGGTCGGTTGATTCGGTTGGTGGCCGCCGTCGGAAGTCAGAAGATGTTGCAGGACCTGAATTACACCTACGATCCGGCGGGCAACATCATCAAGCTGGAAGACAAGGCCCAAGCCGTTACCTGGTTCAACAACCAACGCATCGAACCGATCAATCGTTACCGCTACGACAGCCTGTCCCAACTTGTCGAAGCCAGCGGCTGGGAAGTCGCCAACTCAAGCCACGGACCCGCATTGCCGGACTTGCTGCCCACACCACTGGACCCCAATCAGCGACGTAATTACACCCAACGCTTCGAGTACGACGCGGCGGGTAATCTGATCACCCGCCACCATAGCGGTGCGCCCGGTTTCTCGATGTTCACCTCCGCCCGAAGCAACCGAAGTCTGGCACAGCGGGACGATGGTTCATTGCCCGGTGAGTCGGAAATCGAGTCAGGCTTCGATGCCTGCGGCAATCAGCTGGAGTTGCAGCGCGGCCAAACCATGACGTGGGACATCCGCAACCAGTTAAGCCGGGTGACCTTGGTCAAGCGCGGCGATGAACCCGACGATTACGAAGGCTACGCCTACGACCGCCCCGGCCATCGGCTGCGCAAAGTGCATTTCAACCGGACCAGTGGCCGCACAGGGCGTTCTGAAGTCCGTTACCTGCCCAACCTGGAAATCCACCGCCAGGCCGATGGCGAAGAGCGCCATGTCATCAGCGCCGAAGCAGGACGTTGCAGTGTTCGGGCCTTGCACTGGCCCGGCGGTGCCCATGCCGATCAACTGCGTTACAGCCTCTGCGACCACCTTGGTTCCAGCACATTGGAGCTGGATAACGAAGCAGGCGTGCTGACTCAGGAACACTATTACGCCTTCGGCGGCACCGCATGCTGGGCTGGTAAAAATGCGTTGGTGGCGAAGTACAAAACGATTCGCTATTCCGGCAAAGAGCGGGATGCGACAGGGCTCTATTACTACGGATTCCGGTATTACGCGCCGTGGTTGCAGCGTTGGATGTGCCCAGACCCGGCAGGAGACAAGGATGGGCTGAATCGCTATGCGATGGTGAGGAACAACCCGATTAATTTCTACGACTGGCAAGGCACGATATCGATTCCAGTCGATATTTTTATCGCCGATATCGTCAACCCAAGCAGTAAAACCATTTATAGCGGATGGTTCGAGGAGCTGATATGGAATCAAGAGAAAAACACGTTCATGAGAACCGACGCGGTTTATACCCGAGGAATGGACGTGATCAAGGGGGCGGATCCCGAGTGGGAGCCTTCTTCGAGCTGGCATGCCATTGCTGCATTTCGTGATCAGGGCGGCAAGCTGCATCTGTTTGCCAATATGTATTTTCAGCACATGGGCATCCAGCCCGAGATGGGCCTTCCAGTTTTTGCCGGACGGTTGAAAATCGACGAACACGATTCATCAAAATTCATCTTCGACAATCATTCCGGCCACTACAAACCCGAATCCTCAATTGACGTTGAGGCGATGATTCGCGAGATTGCTCCGCAGCAACAGTCAGTGAGCTATGCCCCGATTCCCGAGAGCTCGTCGTTTGATTCAACACTTCGAATCAATTCTATTGACTCGCCCGAAACGTATGAGCGCCTGGTGAACATGTACAAGCGAGATTTCAATGGCTTGATCACCTACCTGAAAGAACAAGGTGTCTGGGAAGCCGCCAAAGCGAAATTTGGCGAAAGTGAAGGCCTGAACATCATTTTCAAGATGGAGGCTGAAGGGAAGACTGCCCAGCAGATCTACAATGAAAAATCTATGTTGGGACTTGCCAAACCATTGGCTGAGCCCGTGCAACCGTCCATTGGCACCAGCCGAGTCACACGTCCACTCGTTCAGAATAAGACCAAAAAAACTTCATTTTTCCGATCTCTTGGCCACCGATTGGGTCAGTTATATGCGAAGTGACAGCTAGTTATTTATTGCTTGAACGGGAGGGGCAGGTGTTTGCGAACTGCTCCCCTCGTTGAGGTCCTTCATTTGCTTCAGCGCTTGTTCAACCCCCGAGCCAACCGATCCCCACCCAACTGAATCACCGCCACCAACACCACCAGCAACACAATCACCGTCAACATGATCTGGCTATCAAACCGCTGATATCCATACCGATAAGCAATGTCCCCCAACCCACCCGCCCCAATCGCACCGGCCATGGCCGACGAGTTGATCATGGTCACCAAGGTGATCGTGAAACCACCGACAATCCCTGGCAGCGCTTCCGGCAACAACACATGCCAGACGATGTGCCAACGCCGGCACCCCATCGCCTGCGCTGCTTCGATCAAACCGTAATCCACCTCACGCAAACTGACTTCGGCGATACGCGCAAAGAACGGCGTGGCCGCAATCGTCAGCGGTACTACAGCGGCCCAGACACCATAAGTGGTGCCGACGATGAGCCGGGTAAACGGAATCAACGCCACCATCAAAATCAAAAACGGAATCGAGCGGAACAGGTTCACGAACCCACCCAAGGCGCGGTTCAGCGCCGGTGCTTCGTAGATCCCGCCCTTGGAGCTGGTGACCAGAATCACCGCCAGCGGAATCCCCGCCAGCAGCGCGATCAATGACGACACGCCAACCATCAAAAACGTGTCGATGAAGCCTTGCAGCAACCGATCAAACCACATAACCCAGCACCTCCACCTGTTGCGCCCAGTTGCCGGCGCGCTGGCGTAGTTCCTCGGCGCCGAGCGGCGAGCCGGTCACCGCCAGCAGCAATTGCCCCAGCGCATGGCCCTGAATCCGTTCCACGCCACCTTGCAGCAAACGTACGCGACCGCCGAGGGCTGTAAACAACGCGGCCAGATCCGGTTCGTCGGTGGCGCTGCCGGTGAATTGCAAACGCAGGACCACGGCGGCGTCGGACGACTGTGGTTGCGCCTGGAGACGACTTTGCAGCTCCTGCGGCAATGCGTGTTGCAACGGCGCCAGTAAGGTCTTGCTGACCTCATGCTGCGGGTTGCCGAAGACTTCCCACACCGGGCCTTGCTCGACGATGCGGCCATGCTCCAACACCACGACGCGGTCGCAGATGTCGCGGATCACCGCCATCTCGTGTGTGATCAGCACGATGGTCAGGCCCAGGCGCTGATTGATCTCGCGCAGCAGGCCGAGGATCGATTGCGTGGTCTCCGGGTCCAGCGCCGAGGTGGCCTCGTCGCACAACAGAATCTCCGGGTCGTGCACCAGCGCGCGGGCGATGCCGACGCGCTGTTTCTGACCGCCGGAAAGCTGCGCCGGGTAGGCCTTGTGCTTCTCTTGCAGGCCGACCAGTTCCAGCAGTTCACGAACTTTCTGCTCGCGTTTTTCCTTGGGCACGCCGGCGACTTTCAGCGGCAACTCGACGTTCTGCCAGACGGTCTTGGCCGACATCAGGTTGAAGTGCTGGAAGATCATGCCGATGCGCCGACGCAGCGCCACCAGGCGGTCCTCGTCGAACTCGCCGATGTCCACCTGATCGATCAGCACACGTCCCGTGCTCGGTTGTTCGAGGCGGTTGATGGTGCGGATCAGCGACGACTTGCCGGCGCCGCTGCGGCCGATGATGCCGAACACTTCACCGCGCTGGATGGCCAGGTCGATGCCGTGCAGCGCCGCCACCGGACCTTGCTGGCCGTTGTAGGTTTTGCCCAGACCGATGAAGCGTACGTGAGCACGATTCAGGTCCGGGTGCAGTTCGGTCTGTTTAGCTTGCTGAGGCTCTGGAATATCCAGTCGCCGTTGGATCGCGGCCGTCATTCTCAGCTTTCCCAACCGGCTTGATAGAGTTTGCCGTGGGCCTTATCCAACGCTGCGCGAACGGCTGGCGAATGCTGGTAGATGTCGACGAATTTGATCAGGCGCGGGTCGGCTTTGTTTTTCGGCTGGATCACGAACTGGATCACGTATTCCTTGTGATCGAGGCCGTCGAACAACAGCGCGGAACCGGCATCGAAGGTCTTCGCCAGGCGGATGTAGGCTGGGTAGCCCTGCACCAGGTCGGCGTCGTCATAGGCGCGCACCAGTTGCACCGCTTCGACTTGCAGGATTTTGATTTTTTTCGGGTTGGCGATGATGTCTTCTTCGGTGGCCTTGTAGCCGACGCCCGGCTTGAGCGTGATCAGGCCGGCCTTGGCCAGCAGTTGCAGGCCGCGACCGCTGTTGATCGGGTCGTTGGCGATGGCGACGCTGGCGCCTTCCGGCAGTTCGTCGAAGCTTTTGTATTTTTTCGAGTAGAGGCCGACGTTGTTGATGATCCCCGGTGCGAACGGCACCAGGTCAAAACCGGCGGCAGCCTTGGCGTTTTCCAGGAACGGCACGTGCTGGAAGTAGTTCACGTCGATGTCGCCGGCGGCGAGGCTGACGTTGGGCGCGATCCAGTCGGTGAACTCGACGAGTTCGACTTTCAGGCCTTGTTTGTTGGCTTCTGCGACGGCGGCTTCCAGCGGGATGGCGAAGGCGGCGGTGGTGCCGACTTTCAGCGGCGCGTCGGCGGCGAAGGTGATGGAGCTGAAGAGGCCGAGGGCCAGGGCCAGTGCTTTGACTGGGTGAGAGAGGTAGTTCTTGGTCATGATGTTTTTTCCAGTCAGTGCATAAATTTGGGGTGTTTGGTCGGGCCTCTTCGCGGGCAAGCCTCGCTCCTACAAAGGCACTGCGATCCCCTGTAGGAGCGAAGCTTGCTCGCGAAGCTTTTAACGGCGAAACGCGGAGCCGGTGTGTTGCTCAGGCAAATGCGCCTCGGCGTGAAACAGCTTCTCCCGCAGGCTGCCGTCGTCATAAGCGGTCTTGTACGACCCACGACGCTGCAACTCGGGAATCACCAGTTCGATGAAATCCACATAGCTTTCCGGCGTGACAATTCGTGTCAGGTTGAAGCCATCCAGCCCGGTCTCGGCGATCCACGATTCCAGCTCATCGGCCACTTGCTCCGGCGAACCCACCACGGTGATGTAGCGGCCACCGAGGGCGTGTTGTTCGAGTAATTTGCGCCGGGTCCAGTCGTTGTTTTGCAGGTTTTTGGTTGCCGATTGAATCGCGTTGCTCTTCACGTACTGGATCGGTTCGTCGATGGCGTACTCGGAAAAATCGATCCCGGTCGATGCCGAGAAATGCGCCACGCCGGCCTCGGCACTGGCGTAGCTCAGGTATTCGGCGTGCTTGGCCCAGGCCAGCTCTTCGGTGGCGCCGACGATCACGTTCAGCCCCATGAACACCTTGATGTCCTCAGGATTGCGCCCTGCCTCGACGGCGCTGGCGCGCACCTTGTCCACCTGAACCTTGGTCGACGGTTTGTTCTGGCCGCTGATGAACACACACTCGGCGTGGCGCCCGGCGAACAGCAAACCGCGATCCGAACTGCCGGCCTGGAACAGCACCGGCGTGCGTTGCGGCGAAGGTTCGCAGAGGTGATAACCCTCGACCTGATAGAACTCGCCCTTGTGTTCGACCTTGTGCACTTTGTCGGGCTGCGCGTAGATCCGCTGCTGCGGATCGTTGAGCACCGCGCCGTTTTCCCAACTGCCTTCCCAGAGTTTGTAGAGCACTTCGAGGTATTCGTCGGCCTGGTCGTAACGACGGTCGTGCTCGACTTGTTCGCTCAGGCCCATGGCTTTGGCGGCGCTGTCGAGGTAGCCGGTGACGATGTTCCAGCCGACCCGGCCGCGACTCAGGTGATCGAGCGTCGACATGCGTCGGGCGAACAGGTACGGCGGTTCGTACGTCAGGTTGGCGGTCAGGCCGAAACCGAGGTTTTTCGTCACCGCCGCCATCGCCGAGACCAGCAGCAGCGGGTCGTTGACCGGCAACTGGATCGATTCTTTCAGCGGTACGTCCACCGAGTTCTGGTAGACGTCGTACACGCCGACGATGTCGGCGATGAACAAGCCGTCGAACAAGCCGCGCTCCAGCAACTGCGCCAGTTCGGTCCAATACTCGATGGTCTTGTATTGAGTCGAGGTGTCCCGTGGGTGCGTCCACAAGCCATGATTGATGTGCCCGATGCAGTTCATGTTGAACGCGTTGAGCAGGATCTTCTTTTTCTCACCGGCCATCAGATGGTCCCTCGCAACGGAGGGTTTTCATCGTTGAGGTAGTAGTTGCCCACGGCGTGATACTTCCAGCGCACCGGGTCGTGCAGCGTGTGCACCCGAGCGTTGCGCCAATGGCGATCCAGTCCGTGTTCGATCAGGGTCGCCTGGCTGCCGGCCAGTTCAAACAGCGTGCTGCCGGCGGCAAGGGAGATTTCGGTGCTGATGGCACGGGCTTCGGCGACGGCAATCGACGCGGCGGCAACGGTCTGTGCGTTGGTGTCGGCTTGAGCCTTGTCGAGGAATTCACCGGAGCGTTCCAGCAGGGCTTCGGCGGCGTGCAGACGAATGCTCAGGTGGCCGAAGCTCTTGATGGTCAGCGGATCTTCGATGGCTTTTTCATGCGTGGCGTCGATCCATGGCCGGGTTTTGGTCCGCACGAAATGCAGCGCGTCTTCATAGGCAGCGCGGGCGATGCCGGTGTCGATGGCGGCGTGAAGAATCTGCGCCAACGGGCCTACCGGGGTCGGGCGTTCGAAGGCGCTTTGAAACGGGATCACGTCTTCGGCGGCCACAAAGACGTCTTCGAACACCACCGAACCGCTGCCGGTGGTGCGCTGGCCGAAACCACTCCAGTCGTCGATGACTGTCAGGCCTTTGCTGTCGCGTGGTACGAATGCGAGTTGCTGCACGCCGTTTTCATCCACCACCGAGGTCGGGATGCGCTGCGCGTAGATCGCGCCTGTTGCGTAGAACTTACGGCCGTTGATGCGATAGCCGTCCCCGTCGCGGGTCAGGCTGGTGACGCGGTCGTGGGCGGTTTTGGTGCCGAGTTCGGCGAGCGCATTGCCGAAACGCTGGCCGGCCAGCACTTCTGCATAGAAACGTTTTTTCTGCTCGGTGCTGCCGTTCACGCGCAGCACTTCGAGGGCGTAAAAATGGTTCTGCGGAATTTGTCCTAGGGAGCCGTCCGCCTGGGCGATCAAGGCGATCACTTTGGCCAGTGTGACTTTGGAAACCCCGGCGCCGCCGTACTCTTTTGGCACGCTGATGCCCCACAGGCCCGAGCGGGAAAACACTTCCAGTTCGGGGTGCGGCAAACGGCGTTCACGGTCGCGCAGGGCGCTGTCGCGTTTGAAGTCTTCGGCCAGGTCACTGGCGACGATCAGGGCTTGCTCATCGCTGGTTATGACCGCGACGTGGTGAGAAATTGTCATGTGTTTCTCCAGGTGTCTGGTCGTTAAATCCAGGAGTGGCGAGCGGGGAGCGTGCCGTTGAGGTGATAGGCGCCGACGGCGTGATACTTCCAGCGCACCGGATCGTGCAGCGTGTGCACGCGGGCGTTGCGCCAGTGGCGGTCGAGGTTGAATTCGGCGAGGGTGGCGCGGCTCCCGGCCAGTTCGAAGAGCTTTTCGCTGGCCTGCAGCGAGATCTCGGTGGTCAGCACCTTGGCTTCGGCCACGGCAATCGAGGCTCGGGCGGCGGACTCGGCGGTGAGCGGCGCGGCGTTGACCTGATCGAGCACCTGCCCGGCTTTGCGCAGCAGCGCTTCGGCGGCGTGCAGTTCGATTTTCAGTTTGCCGATGTCGGCGATCACATAAAGATCATCGCTGGCGCGTTCGACCTTGGCGTCGATCCATGGGCGAGCGCGGGTTTTCACGAATTCGATGGCGTCGTCGATGGCGCCGCGAGCGATGCCGGCGTCGATGGCCGCTTGAATCAGCTGCGAGACGGCGCCCTGGATGTTCGGCTTGTCGTTGATCTTCCAGTTATCCACCACCAGCTCGGCGTCGACCCGCACGTTGTTGAGCAAAATGGTGCCGCTGGCGGTAGTGCGCTGGCCGAAACCGGACCAGTCATCAACGATCCGCAAGCCCGGTGTGCCGCGACGGACGAAGGCCAGTACTTGCTTGCCGTCGTCATTCAGCGCCTTGACTGCCACCCAGTGGGCAAACAGGGCGCCGGTGGAGTAGAACTTCTGCCCGCTGATGACAAATCCGTCGCCGTCGGCGGTGATCCGTGCCTTGAGTTCCAGGGTGTTTTTGGTGCCGCGCTCCGGCCCGGCATTGCCGATACGCCAACCTTCGAGCACGCTTTTGAACAGCTGTTTTTTCTGCGCTTCGGTCGCGCTGCCGAGCACCAGGTTGAGAATGCCGAACTGGTTCTGCGGGATCTGCCCCAGTGCCGGATCGGCTGCGGAAATGATCGCAAAAACATCGGCCAGGGTGACGAACGAAACCTGCGGGCCGCCGTATTCGCGAGGGATGGCAATGCTGCCCAGGCCGCTGCGGGTGAACTGTTCGATTTCCGACCACGGCAGCTTGCGCTGACGGTCGCGTTTAGCCGCTTGTTGGCGGGCGACCTGCGCCAGCTCATGGGCGGCCTTGATTGCTTGTGCGTCGTTGCGCAAAACCTGCGCGGGCAACAACAACGGGGCGATGTCCAGATCACTCTGGACGATTGCATCTGCCAGACTGGACATCAGTGCCGCTCCTTGGCTGCTGCACGCAATGCCCTGGCGATCTGCACTGGGGTGATTGTGTTCCGGACCATACCTACCTCACATCTCATGGAACGCCGCGATGGATGCGGCGAAGTAAAAACAAGAATGTCCGGTGGTCCGGTTTATATACCCTAAGCGTGTATAAAAATTAAATAAACTAACTTTTAGGAATATGGATAGAAGTGTGTCGTGAGCAACTGTACGCAGGGCAACACTTTGTTCTTGTAGCAACAGAAACACCCAGCGATCGGCTTTTGTAGGAGCGAACGGTGCGGCGATCCGACTTGCTCGCGAAGAACGATAACCCGGTGTGTCAGAACCGACGCCTTCGCGAGCAAGCTTCGCTCCTACAAGGGGGGGGCAGATCTCAATTTTTTCGGGGTTCGGCGGCCATAAGTACTTCCCTCTGCGGGATTTTGAGATAGGGATTGGCACAACCAATCTTCAACGTACGCGCCGGCGCCCAGCGAGAGTTATTACCCACGCGGTCGAGGATGCAGTAGGTCACTTCCAGCCGCAGGTCTTCGCCGGCTTCAAGAATGATCGCCGGCGGCACCCAGACCTGAATCGGCTGGCCCACATCGCCGGCCTTGAGCCGTGGCAGGTCCATGCGCACATCGCCCCAGCGCAGGGTGATTTCATCGTCGATGGCCATGTTCAGGTACGGCTCGATGGTCAAGGGAACGCCGCGCTTGATCTGGTTCGGGTTGACGCCCTGACGGCGGATGGTTTCGGGAATGCTCACCGGCGCCAGGCTCTGGATTTCATCGCCGTACAGGGCAGAGGGCTGGCCTCCCGGGCAGTCGAGTTTGACCTGCACGCGGGTTGTCGGTGACAGCGCTGGCCCATGGCCGACCTGCATCAGCCGGTAGTGAATGCGAGAGGAGCCGTTGGCGATGAAGCTTTGCGGCACGCGCAGGCTGACGGATTTGCCGACGTCCAGGGTGTTCAGCACCCTGGAGGCCACGTAGCAGTTGTCCCAGAACAGTTCGATCAAGTCGCCTTCGTCCATGCCGGGATAAGGCGCGACGGCAATCAGCAGGTGAGAAGCCGAGGTGATGTTGATGCCGCTCCGGTGGGATTGCTCCACGGTCGGTGCCGCAAGTTCGGGTTTTTTCGAAATATGTTTCATGGGTTTCTCCTTGAAGTCTTGCAGCGAAGTCCGTTTCTGAAAGAACTGATTGGCCGAGCCACAAATGACTCATTACTTGCGTATGAACAACGATTGAACGTGATGAGTTCGTTTGCCGGAGACTAGATAAGAGTGCGCTGGAATAAGTGTCAATAGAGTTGGTTAGTTAAGTAACGAATCTTTCGTTATTCAGAAAGCTCCTACGCTTTCAGGTCCGGAAGCCGCATCGACTTGTCGAACATACCCACCGAATCAGCGGTTTTTGCGGTGGGAGGCGCCGGTTGTTCGTGTGGCAGTGCGCAAGTGTTTTGTGGATTTTAGGCGAGGATAATCTGTCGCAGGACATATATATGTACCGCGCGCGATTATTGAAAGAGGGATAAATTGTAAGAGTGGTTTGAGTGGCGGTTGAGGGGGGATATGAAATTTCGATGTAACTTCCATCCGTGGAAGTTTATATCGCTGTTATGGCTGCTCAGTGTTGAGCGTTGTTCAGGAACTTGCTGAGAAACTGTTTTGTCCGTTCTTCTTTCGGATGGGCAAACAATTCTTTGGCTTCGCCTTGCTCGACAATCACACCCTTGTCGAAAAACACCACGCGGTTGGCCACGTCGCGGGCAAAGCCCATTTCGTGGGTCACGATGACCATGGTGCGCTTCTCCTCGGCGAGGCTGCGGATGGTCGCCAGCACTTCCCCCACCAGCTCCGGATCGAGTGCCGAGGTGGGTTCGTCGAACAGAATCACTTCCGGTTCCATCGCCAGCGCACGGGCAATCGCCACACGCTGTTGCTGTCCACCGGAAAGGCGTCGCGGGTACGCGTCTTCCTTGCCTGCCAGGCCAACCCTGGCCAGCAGCTTTTTACCCAGGGCAACGGCTTCGGCGTGCGCGATCTTCTTGACGATGATCGGGCCTTCGATGACGTTTTCCAGGGCGGTGCGATGCGGGAACAGGTTGAAGTTCTGGAACACGAAGCCGACGTGCTGACGCAAGCGCCGCACCAGGCTCTGCTGCTGGTTCAACGGGCGGCTGCCATCGATCTCGATGTCACCGACCTTGATCCGGCCGCTGGAGGGTTCTTCGAGAAAATTCAGGCAACGCAGGAACGTGGTTTTCCCCGAGCCGCTCGGCCCGATGATTGCCACTACCTCGCCTTCCTTCACTTCCAGATCAATGCCGTTAAGCACTACTTGACCCTTGAACTGCTTTGTCAGTTTTTCCACGACAATCATGGGGTCAGGACTCCTGGTCGTGCCGATTGACCCGCTCTTCCAACTTGTTCTGCAGGTGCGAGAGCACCGTGGCCAGAACCCAGTAGATCAGCGCGGCGGCAAGATACATGGTGAAAATTTCGAAAGTCCGGGCGGTAATCAGCTGCGCCTGACGGAACAGTTCCGGCACCTGAATGGTGGCGGCCAGCGCCGTGTCCTTGACCAGCGAGATGAAGCTGTTGCCCAGCGGCGGCAATGCCGTGCGCATCGCTTGCGGCAGGATGGCCCGGCGCAATGTCTGCGCGCGGGTCATGCCGATACTCGCGGCGGCTTCCCACTGGCCACGCTCGATGGAGCTGATCGCGGCACGCAGGATTTCGCAGGCGTACGCGGCCATGTTCAGCGAGAAGCCGATCAGGGCCGCCGGCAGCGGATCAAGTTCGATACCCAGTTGCGGCAAGCCGTAATAGATCACGAACAGTTGCACCAGCAACGGCGTGCCGCGAAAGAACGACACGTAGATGCGGGCCAGCCAGCTCACCAGTTTGAAGCGCGACAGGCGCATCAACGCCAGGCCGAACCCCATCACCAGGCCGAAAAACATCCCGCCCAGGCTGAGGATTACCGTGTAGTACGCGCCCTTCAGCAGGAAGGGCGCGGAGTCCAGCGCAAGTTGGAAAGCCTCTCCCATTATTTGGTGACGTCAGCGCTGAAGTATTTTTCCGAAAGCTTTTTCAGCGTACCGTCGGCACGCAGCTTGTCGATGGCCTTGTTCACTGCTGCCAGCAACTCAGGCTCGCCTTTGCGCAGGGCAATACCGGCTTCCTGACGGGAGAACGCTTCGCCGGCGGCGGAAGTGTCCTTGGCCTTCTTGGCGTATTCCAGCGCGGCGAGGCGGTCGATCAGGATGGCGTCGGTGCGGCCGTTACGCAGGTCTGCGAACTTGCTCGGATCATCTTCGTAGGTGCGCACGTCAGCGGTCGGCACGTTGGCTTTAACCCACTGCTCGTAGTTGGTGCCCAGGCCTACGCCGACTTTCTTGCCAGCCAGGTCGGCGGCAGACTTGATGTTCAGCTCGGCAGCTTTTTTGGTCAGCACCAGCGCCTGAATCCCGGAAATGGTGTACGGCTCGGAGAAGTCATACTTCTTCTTGCGCTCTTCGGAGATGGTCACCTGGTTGACCACTGCGTCCAGACGCTTGGATTCCAGCGCCGCGAGGATGCCGTCCCATTTGGTCGGTTGCAGTTTGACCTTCACGCCCAGCTCTTTGGCCAGGGCTTCGGAGAACTCGACTTCGAAGCCGGTCAGTTTGCCGTCGGCGTCAACGAAGCTGAACGGTGGGTAAGTGCCTTCCAGGCCGACGTTGATCACGCCAGCGTCCTTGATTTTTTGCAGTTGCTCACCGGCAACCGCTTGCCCCAGCAGACCGGCGCTCAGCGCCAGGCCCAGCGAACCCACCAGCAGATTTCGACGTAGTGCGGAAAAATTCATGACAAGCCCCTGTGATTTCTTATGAAGACGCTTTTAGGAATGTTGGCAAAATCGGGATTTGGACGACTGCGATATCCTGCCCTAAAGCAGCGTATGCGTCTCGCTGCAAATTCGCCTGCGGCGTGACTATATGATGGCGCTTATAGATAGGAAAATAATAAATATTGCGTTTGTTATTCTTTAAAGGAATATGTGTCGGTTAGACCGCTATCGCCGGCAAGCCGGCTCCTACAGGGGCGTGCACGATTTTTTATTCAACACGAACCCTGTAGGAGCCAGCTTGCTGGCGATAGAGCGCGCAGCGCTCTCAGAACGCCGAATCGTAGGCAAACAACGCCGGCGCCCCACCGGTGTGCAGGAAAATGATCGGCCCCTCATCAAAACGCTGACGCCCAATCCCGTCCAGCAACCCCGCCATCGCCTTGCCGGTA
Organism: Pseudomonas sp. FW300-N2A2; assembly: GCF_017351735.1. Taxonomy (NCBI): domain Bacteria; kingdom Pseudomonadati; phylum Pseudomonadota; class Gammaproteobacteria; order Pseudomonadales; family Pseudomonadaceae; genus Pseudomonas; species Pseudomonas sp. FW300-N2A2. The sequence goes on from NZ_JACNDU010000010.1 coordinate 123,772, forward strand.
TACACCGGGTCCAGCAACAGGCCTTCCTGGCTCGCAACCAGTTTTACCGCCGACAACGTCCCGGCATTCGGCTCGCCATAGCGCGGGCCGAAATATTCGTCCCACAACTCGACTTTGAAGCTCGCTGGCAGGCTGACGCCCAACAGCGCTGCGGTACGCTCGGCGAGGCCTTGAACCTTCGGCCGCTGATCTTCTTCGCTGCGCGAAACCGTCACGCCAATCACTGGCAAATCCGGCAGTGCTTCGCTCAACGCGAGCGCCAGGCCGCTGTGGGTCCCGGCGCTGCCCGATGCCAACACGACTGCGGCGAAGGTCAAGCCGGTGTCCTTGATCTGTTCGGCCAGTTCCAGCCCGGCGCGCACATAACCCAGAGCGCCCAACGCATTGGAGCCTCCAATCGGCACCAGATACGGCTTTTTGCCGTTGCTGCGCAGGCGTGCGGCCAATGCTTCCAGTTGCTCGTCAGCGTTGTCGAGGTTGTCCACCAGCTCGACCTTGGCATCGAACAGGTCAAGCAGCAGCCGATTGCCGTTGCCGACATAGTTGGCGTCTTCGGTGCCCAAAGGATTTTCCAGCAACGCTACGCATCCCAGGCCCAGTTTGGCGGCGAGGGCGGCGGTCTGGCGCACGTGGTTGGATTGCAGCGCGCCGGCGGTGATCAGCGTGTCCGCGCCCTGGGCCAGCGCATCGGCTCCCAGGTATTCGAGTTTGCGCAGCTTGTTGCCGCCCATCGCCAGCGGCGTCAGGTCATCGCGTTTGACGTACACGTCGCGGCCCAGCCAGGCTGACAGGCGTTCGAGTTTTTCCAGAGGGGTCGGGTGGCCGAGCAGATCGAGGCGGTCAAAACGGGCGAGCTGTTGTTTGATCATGGGTCCGTACTGGCGGTGGGAGATGTCAGGACTATAGGCACGCCCAAATGCATGGGCAACCGGCAAGATTACTTATAGCCAAAAGTGCTGAGCACAGCACAATCAGTTCTTAATTCGGTTTCCAGACCTTGCCGTAAAGTAATCGCCGTCAGTGCGGCCAGACAGTCCGGCCGCCCGTGTGGAGTTTTTACCGTGAGCGAGCGTTCCAGCCATTGGCAATTGCAGACCATCGTCAGCCAACTGCGCACGGCGCGCGACGAGTGGCGTGCGCAAAACGGCCGCGCCAGCGGCGAGCAGGGTGGCCGCGAGTTGCCTTCCCGAGCGGCCATGGCGGAGATTCTTGAAGCGTTGTGCGGGGCGTTGTTCCCGATGCGTCTGGGGCCGGTGGACCTGCGTGAAGAGAGTGAAGATTTCTACGTCGGTCACACGCTTGATGTCGCGTTGAATGCATTGCTGGGGCAGGCACGGCTCGAACTGCGTTACGCCGCCCGCCACAGTGCCTCGGCCGACACTGAAGTCGAAGCCAAAACAATCCAGATCATCCAGGACTTCGCACTCGCCCTGCCGGGCCTGCGCAGCCTGTTGGACACCGATGTGCTGGCGGCCTATCACGGTGACCCGGCGGCCCGCAGCGTCGATGAAGTGCTGCTGTGCTATCCGGGGATTCTGGCGGTGATTCACCATCGCCTCGCCCACCATTTGTACCGTGCCGGGCTGCCGCTGCTGGCGCGGATCAGTGCAGAAATCGCGCATTCGGCGACGGGTATCGACATTCACCCGGGCGCGCAGATCGGCCGCAGTTTCTTCATCGATCACGGGACCGGCGTGGTGATCGGCGAGACCGCGATCATTGGCGAGCGTGTGCGGATCTATCAGGCCGTGACCCTGGGCGCCAAACGCTTCCCGGCGGATGAAGACGGCCAGTTGCAGAAGGGCCATCCGCGGCATCCGATTGTTGAAGACGATGTGGTGATTTATGCCGGCGCGACCATTCTGGGGCGGATCACCATCGGCAAGGGTTCGACCATTGGCGGCAATGTCTGGCTGACCCGCAGTGTGCCGGCAGGGGCCAACCTGACGCAGGCGAATTTGCAGCACGATGATGGGACGCAGAAGTAAGGCCCGGGATCTCTAGCAATAATTCTGACGCCATCGCCGGCAAGCCGGCTCCTACAAAGTTTGTGCCGTACTCGGGATTACCGTTCGACATAAAACCCTGTAGGAGCCGGCTTGCCGGCGATCGGTTTCAAGCCGATCCGAGATAACGGCATCCACCCATTTCCCCACTGAACACCCCCCCAAACCCCACGTCATACCCATCCTTGAGCTAGCGTACGAACACGACCGCCGAGCCCTGCGATTAGTCCTTAGCCCCCTATCCATGTTTAACTTGAACGCTCATTCAAGTTAAACCGTCGGTTTGCTGCCCGCTCACAACAGGAGGCTTGCCCTTGCCGAGTCCGTTATTGATTGCCCGGTTTCACCCCCTCGAGGTGCACCTTTCATGAGTGCATCTTCCACCCCCGCCAGCGGCCAGATCCGCATGAATCCGCCGGTGTTTTACTTCGCGGCGACCTTTATTTTTCTGTTCGGCATCGTCGTTATCGCCATGCCTGAACAAGCCGGCGCCTGGCTGTTGCAAGCGCAAAACTGGGCGGCCAATACGGTCGGCTGGTATTACATGCTCGCGATGACGCTGTATCTGGTCTTCGTGGTGGTCACCGCCTTGTCCGGCTACGGCAAGATCAAGCTCGGTGCCGACCACGACGAGCCCGAATTCAGCTACCTGTCCTGGGCCGGCATGCTGTTCGCCGCCGGGATCAGCATCACGCTGTTCTTCTTTTGCGTGTCCGAACCATTGACCCATCTGTTGCAACCGCCGCAAGGCGAGGCCGGCACAGCGGACGCGGCGCGCCAGGCGATGCAGATTCTGTTTCTGCACTGGGGCCTGCACGGCTGGGGCGTGTTTGCCTTCGTCGGCATGGCGCTGGCCTACTTCGCGTACCGGCACAATCTGCCGCTGGCCTTGCGTTCGGCGCTGTACCCACTGATCGGCAAACGCATCAACGGCCCGATCGGTTATGCGGTGGATGGCTTCGGCATCATCGCCACAGTGTTCGGCCTCGGTGCCGACATGGGCTTCGGCGTGTTGCACCTCAACTCGGGCCTGGATTACCTGTTCGGCATCGCTCACACCCAGTGGATTCAGGTCGGCCTGATCACGCTGATGATGGGCGCGGCGATCATCGTCGCAGTGGCCGGCGTCGATAAAGGCGTGCGGGTGATGTCCGACATCAACATGCTGCTGGCCTGTGCGCTGCTGCTGTTCGTGTTGTTCGCCGGCCCTACGCAGCACCTGCTCAATACCCTGATCCAGAACCTCGGCGACTACCTCGGCGCCTTGCCGATGAAAAGTTTCGACCTCTACGCCTACGACAAACCCAGCGACTGGCTGGGCGGCTGGACGGTGTTCTACTGGGCGTGGTGGATCGCGTGGTCGCCATTCGTGGGCCTGTTCATCGCACGGATTTCCCGTGGCCGCACCATCCGCGAATTCGTCTTCGGCGTGCTGTTGATCCCGCTCGGTTTCACCCTGGCGTGGATGTCGATTTTCGGCAACAGCGCCATCGACCAGGTGCTCAATCACGGCATGAGCGCGCTCGGCATGTCGGCCATCGACAACCCATCGATGACTCTCTACTTGCTGCTGGAAACCTACCCGTGGAGCAAAACCGTGATTGCGGTCACGGTGTTCATCAGCTTCGTGTTCTTCGTCACCTCGGCCGATTCCGGCACCGTGGTGCTGTCGACGCTGTCTGCCAAGGGCGGCAACCCGGATGAAGACGGGCCGAAATGGCTGCGGGTGTTCTGGGGCGCGATGACCGCGCTGGTCACCAGTGCGCTGCTGTTCTCGGGCAGCATCGATGCGCTGAAGTCAGCGGTGGTGCTGACTTCGTTGCCGTTCTCGATGATCTTGCTGCTGATGATGTGGGGGTTGCACAAGGCGTTTTACCTGGAGTCGCAAAAGCAGATCGCGCAGCTGCATTCCCTGGCGCCGGTGTCCGGATCGCGGCGCGGCGGTTGGCGTCAGCGTTTGAGTCAGGCTGTGCATTTCCCGTCGCGGGATGAGGTCTATCGCTTCCTCGACACGACGGTGCGCCCGGCGATTGAAGAGGTGTCGGCGGTGTTCGTCGAGAAGGGTTTGAACGTGATCACTCAACCCGATCCGGCAAACGACAGCGTCAGCCTGGAAATCGGTCACGGCGAGCAGCATCCGTTCATCTATCAGGTGCAGATGCGTGGCTACTTCACGCCGTCATTCGCCCGTGGCGGCATGGGTCCCAAGCAACTCAACAATCGCCGTTATTATCGGGCCGAAGTGCACCTGAGCGAGGGCAGTCAGGACTACGATCTGGTGGGCTACACCAAGGATCAGGTCATCAACGACATCCTCGATCAGTACGAGCGGCACCTGCAGTTTTTGCATCTGGTGCGTTGAGCTCAGGCCTCGCTGCTCATCACCATGAACAACACCAGCGCCGCCACCGGAATGCTGAACACGATGCTGCCGACCACCAGCTCCGTGGTCACGGACTGGCCGGCGGTGACCACGCCGATGGCGCCGTTGATCATCGTCAGGGCCAGCCACAACACGATGAAGCTGTAGGTCAGTGTCTGGCGGCTGAAGCCGATGTTCTCGCCGATGAACAGCATCAGCGCCAGGAGGACCAGGCCGAAGGTGATGATGATCGTGGTGTGCATGATGCGTTCCTCCCTTCAGGTGTAGTGCGTCTTTAAGACCGCCTTCGCGGGCAAGCCTCGCTCCTACAGTTTTGTGTCGCTCCTGTAGGAGCGAGCGGTGCGACGATTCGACTTGCCCGCGAAGGCGTCAATCCTGCCTACATAGCAGCTTAAACCAACCCGCCATTCACCCGCAGAATCTGTCCATTGACCCACGCCGAATCCGGGCCGACCAGGAAAGACACGACACGCGAGATGTCTTCCGGCTGCCCCAGGCGCTCCAGCGGCGGCATCTTGGCGAAGGTCTGGATTTGCTCTTCACTCTTGCCGTGCAAAAACAAATCGGTCGCCACCGGGCCAGGGGCGACGGCGTTGACGGTGATGTTGCGACCGCGCATTTCCTTGGCGAACACCTGAGTCAGGGACTCCACCGCGGCTTTGCTGGCGATGTACACGGCGTAACCCGGCAGGTTCATGCCGACGGTGCTGCTGGAGAAATTGACGATCCGGCCACCGCTGTTCAAACGGGTCGCCGCTTCACGCAACGTATTGAAAGTACCGCGAGCGTGAATGTTGAAGTTCTGGTCGAACAGTTCGTCCGTGTGCTGCGCCAGCGGCATCACTTTGAGAATGCCGGCGTTGTTGATCAGCACATCGACTTTGCCCAATTGCGTTTCGGTTTCATCGAACATCCGGCGTACATCGTCGGCATTGGCCACGTCAGCCTTGATCGCTATGGCTTGATGGCCGGCCTGACGCAGTTCAACGACCAGCTTTGAGGCTTCTGTGGCGCTGCTGGCGTAGTTGATGGCGACGGCGAAACCTTCGCTGGCCAGTTGTTTGGCGATCACGGCGCCGATGCCGCGGGAGGCGCCGGTCACGATGGCAACTTTCGAAGTTTGAGTAGTCATGGCGGTGAATCCTTTGTAGGTGTCCGTTTGGGGTGAAGCCAGACTCACATGTTTACTCAGGCTGATAAATGCACGAGAGTTGCCTTGACTGTTCAATAATCGCCAACAATCAAAGGTCGGGAACGCCATGGATCAAGTCAAAGCGATGAAGGTGTTCGTGCGGATCTACGAGCGCAGCAGCTTCACCTTGGCCGCCGAAGACCTGAACCTGCCACGGGCAACCCTGACCCACACGCTGAACCAGTTCGAAGCGTGGCTCGGTACGCGTTTACTGGAGCGCAGTACGCGTAAGGTGCGTCCTACGCTGGATGGCGAGGCGTACTACTTGCGCTGTGTGCAATTGCTGGCGGAACTGGAAGAAGCTGAACTGGCTTTTCGCGGCGTCGCGCCGAAGGGGCGATTGCGGGTGGATTTGCACGGCACGCTGGCCAAGAGTTTTGTCATCCCCGCCTTGCCGCAATTCATGGAGCGCTATCCGGACATCGAACTGTCCATCAGCGAGGCCGACCGCTTTGTCGACCTGATCGCCGAAGGCGTCGACTGTGTGCTGCGCGCCGGCACCCTCGGCGACTCGGCATTGATCGGTAAACGCGTTGCCAACCTGCGCCAGATCACCTGCGCCAGCCCCGCCTACCTGCGCAAATATGGCGAGCCAAAATCCCTCGAGGACCTGAAACATCACCGCGCTGTGAACTACGTCTCGCGCACCACGGCGAAGTTGTTCCCGTTCGAATTCATGGTCGATGGCGAGTTGCAGGAAGTCGCCATCGAGGGCGCGATCTCGGTGTTCGGCGCAGAAATCTACGCCGCCTCGGCCATTGCCGGACTGGGCTTGATCCAGTGCCCGCATTACCGAATGGAAACGCAGATCGCCCAGGGCCTGGTGCAGGAAGTCCTGATCGACACGCCGCCGCCACCGATGCCGGTTTCAGTGTTGTATCCGCACAACCGACACATGTCGCCACGGGTTCGGGTGTTTGTGGATTGGTTGGGGGAGGTGTTTGCCGGGGCGCGTTAGCCCCTCGAATCGAAAATATGTGAAACGTTTCAGCATTTCCTCAAGTCCGAGGTTTATCGACGTTTGTCTGGGCGTATGCTGGGCAACTTGCGAAGCAGTCGATACCAACTTCAAGACAGACAAGAGAGGATTCGATGACCTACACCGCTGCCGAAAACCGCTACGACTCCATCCCTTACCGCCGCGTCGGTCGCAGCGGTCTGGTGTTGCCGGCGTTGTCCCTGGGCCTGTGGCACAACTTCGGCGACAGCACGCCGATCGACACCCAGCGCTCGTTGCTGCGCACGGCGTTCGATCTGGGGATCAACCATTTCGACCTCGCCAATAACTATGGCCCGCCGTACGGCAGCGCCGAGACCAACTTCGGTCGTTTGCTGCGTGAAGACTTCAAGCAGTATCGCGACGAGCTGATCATCTCGAGCAAGGCCGGTTGGGATATGTGGCCCGGTCCTTACGGGCAGGGCGGTGGTTCGCGCAAATACGTGCTGGCCAGCCTTGATCAGAGCCTGCAGCGTCTGGGCCTGGAATACGTGGATATTTTCTACTCCCACCGTTTCGACCCGGACACGCCGCTGGAAGAAACCGCCAGCGCACTGGCTATGGCGGTGCAGCAGGGCAAGGCGTTGTACATCGGCATCTCTTCGTATTCCGGGGTGAAAACCCGTGAGATGGCAGCGCTGTTGCAAGAGTGGAAAGTGCCGTTGCTGATTCACCAGCCGGCCTACAACCTGCTCAATCGCTGGGTGGAAAAGGATCTGCTGGATGTCACCGACGAGCTGGGCACCGGCGTGATTGCGTTCACGCCGTTGGCGCAGGGCCTGTTGACCGACAAATACCTCAACGGCATTCCGAAGGATGCGCGGGTCAATCGTCCGGGCGGCGGTTCGTTGCAGTCCTCGCACCTGTCGGAGGCCAACATCGCCCATGTGCGTGGGCTCAATGAGATTGCCAAGCGTCGCGGCCAGAGCCTGGCGCAACTGGCGTTGGCGTGGACGCTGCGCGACCCTCGGGTGACTTCGGCGCTGATCGGTGCGAGCCGGCCGGAGCAGATTATCGAGAACGTCGGGGCGTTGAAAAATCTGAGCTTCAGTGCGGAAGAGCTGGCGGAGATTGACCGGTTTGCCCAAGAGGGCGGGATCAATCTTTGGGAGAAGCCTTCGACGGCTGAATGAGTGTTCGGCGCCGGGTTATCTGGCGTCTGTCAGTCCGATATCGCGAGCAGGCTCGCTCCCACAGGGGTTGGGGGTTGACCACAATATTTGTGGTCGACCGATCACTTTGTGGGAGCGAGCCTGCTCGCGATAGGGCCGGGGCAGGCAACAAAGAAGTCAGGAACTCACCGAAAAAACGGCACATCCCCCAACACCGTAGCCCGCTGCATCACTCGCCGTGCCGGCCGGTAGTCATCCACCGCGTAATGCTGCGTCACGCGGTTGTCCCAGAACGCGATGTCGTCCTGCTGCCAGCGCCAGCGAATGGTGAATTCCGGCCGCGTGGAATGGGCGAACAGAAACTTCAGAATCGCCTCGCTCTCCGTCTCCGACAGTTCATTGATCTTCGACGTAAACCCTTCACTGACGAACAACGAACGGCGCCCGCTCACCGGGTGCGTACGAATGACCGGGTGCGACAGCGGTGGATTCTTGCGGCGAGCCTCTTCCCACTGAGTCAATGCTTCAGGCGTGTTGCCATAGCGTTCCAACGGAAACGAACGGGTGAAATCGTGCGTCGCCGTCAGCCCTTCCAGCAGACTTTTCATCGGTGCGGACAGCGCCTCATAGGCTGCAATGCCGCTGGCCCACAACGTGTCGCCGCCAAACTCCGGCAACAGTTTTGCGCTGAGCACCGCGCCCATCGCCGGAGTCGGCAGGAAGGTCACGTCGGTGTGCCAGATCGCGTTGTCGCGCACGTCGGTAACGGCGGTGTCGAGGATCAGTACTTCCGGCTGTTCCGGCACATTCGGGTAGATCGGGTGAATGTGCAGGTCGCCGAAGTTGGCGGCGAAACGCGCCTGTTGCTGCGGCGTGATCGGCTGGTCGCGAAAGAACAAAACCTGATGCTTGAGCAGTGCCTGTTCGATGGCATCGCGCTGTTCCAGGTTCAATGGCTGACTGATGTCGATGCCGCTGATTTGCGCGCCGAGGGCGGAGCTGAGGGGGACGATTGTCAGGTTGCTCATTGTGGTTCTCTTCAATCCGGGGTGCCGATCTGTCGGCATGGTCAATGACAAGTCTTTAGTGAGCCTGGCCGTGCCACGGCACCAGTTTGCGTTGCAGCGCACGCAAGCCCATCTCCATGGCGAAGGCGATCAGCGCAATCACCAGAATCCCCAGCACCACCACATCGGTGACCAGGAACTGTGCGGCCGACTGCACCATGAAGCCCAGGCCGCTGGTGGCGGCGATCAGTTCGGCGGCGACCAGCGTTGACCAGCCCACGCCCAGACCGATGCGCACGCCCGTCAAGATGTCCGGCAACGCACTCGGCAAAATCACATGGCGAATCAACTGCGCCCGGGTCGCGCCCAATGACTGCGCGGCGCGCAATTTGGCCGGGTCGACGGTGCGCACGCCAGTCGCGGTGGCGATGGCGATCGGGGCGAAAATCGCCAGGTAAATCAGCAGGACTTTCGACAGTTCACCAATGCCGCACCAGATGACAATCAACGGCAGATAGGCGAGCGGTGGAATCGGGCGGTAGAACTCGATCAGCGGATCGAGAATGCCGCGCGCAATGCGGTTGTGACCGATGGCGATGCCGACCGGCACGGCGGTCAGCACGGCAAAACCAAGGCCCAGACCGATGCGGCTGAGGCTCGCGCCCAAGTGCTGCCACAACGTCGAATCCATGTAGCCGGTGGTCACCAGCAGCCAGCCTTTTTGCAGCACGGCGGACGGTGGCGGCAGGAACAGCGGTTCGATCATTCCTGTGGCGGTAACGGCCCACCACAGGGCAACCAGCGCGACCAGGGTCAGCACGCTGATCCAGCGAGTACTGAGGCTGCGCCGAACAGGAATCACCGTCGAACCCGGTTTCACCGTCACGACCGGAATTTCATAGCTGCTCATGCGCGCTCCTGCCGCGTGGCGGCGCTGCGTTGGGAGAACACTTTGGCGAGTACGTGTTCGCGGGTTTCGATAAAGCGCGGGTCGGATTTGATCGCCCGTGCGGACTCGCCGGCGGCGTAACGCTGACCGAAATCCAGGCTCAGGCGCTCGACGATTTGCCCGGGGTTTGGCGCCAGCAGAATCAGGTCCGTGGCGAGAAACACCGCTTCTTCAATATCGTGGGTAATCAGGAATACGGGTTTGGCGGTGCGCTGCCAGACTTGCAGCAGCAGCTCCTGCATCTGTTCGCGGGTGAAGGCGTCGAGGGCGCCGAAAGGTTCGTCCATCAGCAGTACGCGAGGGTCGGCGGCGAGAGCACGGGCCAGGCCGACACGCTGTTTCTGGCCACCGGACAGTTGCCAGATTCGCCGATTTTCGAAACCGGAAAGGTCCACCAGTGCAAGCATTTCCCGAGCGCGGATTTCTCGTTTGTCCCGGGAGACACCGGCCAGTTCCAGACCGAAACCGACGTTGGCCAGCACGTCTTGCCAAGGCAGCAGCGCGTCGTCCTGAAACACCACGCCGCGTTCGGCGCTCGGGCCTTTGACCGGCACGCCATCGAGGGTGATGCGCCCGGCGCTGGGCTCGACGAAACCGGCAATCAGGTTCAACAGCGAAGTCTTGCCACTGCCGGACGGGCCGAGGGCCACCAGCAATTGCTGGGGCCCAAGGCTCAAGGAAATATCCGCCAATACCGGTTCCGGGCTGCCGGGGTACTGTGCGCTGATGCGCTCCAGCTGTAGCAAGGCCATCGCAATTAACTCCCGATCAGTTGGTGATGAACTTGGCGCTGACGTACGGCGCGTAGTCCGGCAGCACGGCCTCGACCTTGCCTTGTTCTTTCAGGAACACGGCGGTGTCGGTGATGGCTTTGGTGGTCGGCGCGCCGAGGGTGATCACCTGATCAGCCGCCAGCGGATAGACGTTGCCTTGCAGCAGCAGCGGAATGTCGCTGGCCTTGGCACCGGACAGCTTCACCAGCTTGTCGACGTTGGATTGATTGGCGAGCCAGGCTTTAGGGTCTTTGCGGTAATCGGCGTAGGCGTCGAGGGTGACTTTGGCGAACGCGGTGACGATTTCCGGGTGCTTCTCGGCGAAGTCTTTACGCACGATCCAGGCATCGAACGTTGGTGCGCCGAACTTGGCCAGTTCACCGGAGGTGATCAGCACTTTGCCGTTTTCCTTGGCCACACCGAGCGCTGGGTCCCACACGTAGGTGGCGTCGATGTCACCGCGTTTCCATGCGGCGATGATGGCTGGCGGGGCGAGGTTGAGCACGGTGACTTTCGAAGGGTCGATGTTCCAGTGTTTCAACGCGGCGAGCAGGCTGTAGTGGCCGGTGGAAACGAACGGCACGGCGATTTTCTTGCCGATCAGGTCTTGCGGCGTCTTGATCCCGGAGCCGTCGCGGGCAACCAGGGCTTCAGCGGCGCCGATCTGGGTGGCGATGAGGAAGGTTTCAACCGGGACTTTGCGGGTGATTGCAGCCGTCAGAGGGCTGGAACCGAGGTAGCCGATTTGCACGTCGCCGGAAGCGATGGCGGCGATGATGTCGGCACCGTTGTCGAATTTGCGCCAGTCGATCTTGGCGTTGGTGGCTTTTTCGTAGGCGCCGTCGGCCTGGGCGACTTTCGCCGGGTCCACGGTGGTCTGGTAGGCGACCGTCACGTCAGCCGCCTGGGCAAAGAAACTCGCCGCAGCCAAAGACGCGGCCGCCAGGAGGCGAAGAGGGAAATGCAGTTTCATTGGGAAGCTCCTTTTCAGGCGGACCGAGAGTCGGCGTGAAAAAGAGACTAAATGATATAAGAATCCGAAAATAAATAACTTTTTCGAATGAGCTTATGAGCGGAAAATTCTAAGCAAGACCGCGGCGCAGCCTTCGCGGGCAAGCCTCGCTCCTACAGGTTGGGGGTCGAGTCACAACTGGGTGACCGACACAAAACTGTAGGAGCGAGGCTTGCCCGCGAAAAGATTCGAAGGACCTTCAGAGGTTAGTTGCTGATCGCCAAAATGCTCGCCTGATACGAGCCGACAAACACATCGAAATCGCCGACTTCGTTCTGCTCCAGCTCCACTTGCTCCGCCAGCGAGGAGCGTGCGCGCTCTTCAAACGTTGCCTGGTCTTCGCTGCTCAACGGCTCGCTGCGGAAATATTCCGCATGGGCCTGGCTCTGGCGCAGGGAGAACTGGCTGAAGCTTTCCTTGTGTTCGGCCATTGCCGCCAGCACCTGGGCCGATGGCGTCAGGGACGAATCCTTGACCTTGGCCAGTTGCGCGTCCAATGCCTTGCTGTGCGCATCGCCGCCATGGCTCTGATCCAGCAACGCCGCCAGTGGCGCAATCTTCTCCAGCAACTCGCCCGCCCATTCCTTCAGGTCAACCGGTTGACCGTCGCGTTGCAGTTGCAGGCCCGGACGGCGACCTTCCTTGACCACGCTGAGGAAGTTCGATGTCGCGTTGCCGCACGAATTACTGGTCAACAGCGGGCTGTCGTTCAGCGCGCAATACAGCAGGAACGCATCCAGGAACCGCGACTCGGTGAGGTCGATACCCATCGGCAGGAACGGGTTGATGTCCAGGCAGCGCACTTCGACGTACTGAATGCCACGGGCCACCAGCGCCTGGATCGGCCGTTCGCCGGTGTAGGTCACGCGTTTCGGGCGGATGTTGGAGTAGTACTCGTTTTCGATCTGCAGGATGTTGGTGTTGAGCTGAACCCACTCACCGTCCTGGTGCGTGCCGATTTCGACATACGGCGCATACGGTGTGGCCACCGCTTTGCGCAGGCTGTCGGTGTAGCTCGACAGATCGTTGTAGCACGGCGTCAGGCCGGCCTGGGCGTTGCTCTGGTAACCCAGATCGCTCATGCGCAGGCTGGTGGCGTACGGCAGGTACAAGGTGTCCGGGTCCAGCTGTTCCAACTGATGCGTGCGACCGCGCAGGAAACCGGCGTCCAGCGCTGGCGAAGCACCGAACAGGTACATCAGCAGCCAGCTGTAGCGGCGGAAGTTACGGATCAGCGCGATGTAGGCCGACGACTGATAGTCTCGGTCAGTACCGACAAAACCTTCCGCCTGCTTGAGCAGCGGCCAGAGCTTCTCCGGCAGGGAGAAGTTGTAGTGAATCCCGGCGATGCACTGCATGGTCTTGCCGTAGCGCAGGGCCAGGCCCTTGCGGTAGACATACTTGAGCTTGCCGATGTTGGAGGTGCCGTAATAGGCGATCGGAATATCTTCCTCGGCCGGCAACGGGCACGGCATCGATGGACTCCACAGGTACTCGTTGCCGAGCTTGCTGTAGGCAAAACGGTGAATCCTGTCCAGGCTCGCCAGGGTCTCGGCCGGGTCGGGCAGGGCGGGCGTGATGAACTCCAGCAGCGACTCGGAATAGTCGGTGGTGATTTGTTCGTTGGTCAGCGCGGAACCCAATTCTTCCGGGTGCGGCGTTTGCGCCAGGCGACCTTCGCCGGTCACGCGCAGGCATTCACGTTCGATGCCGTGAAGGCACTGTTCGAGCAGAGAGAGGTTAGCGCGCTCGCCGAGCAGAGCCAGGCGGCGGTTGAGAAGTTCGCTCAAGTTGGATTCCTTCACGCGTCAGTCGCCCCAATATGGGGGTGGGCAGGACGGTCTACAAGGGTGAAGTTGAAACTGGCGTTTTCGCCTGGTTTTTGCAACCGCGCAAGCCATGCCGGTCAGTAAAGAACTGCACAATCCCTGTGGGAGCGAGACCGGCTTGCCGGCGATGGCGGATTGTCAGGCGACTCATATGTTGACTGACACATCGCCATCGCCGGCAAGCCGGTCTCGCTCCCACAGGTTTCGTTGCGCTGAAATTAACTCAAAATGATGGCATTCATCTACAGGACAGCGAACGTGCCTTGTGCTTTTGCGACGAGTTTGTCGCCCTGCATCACGTCGGCTTCGACCACCAGCGTGCGGCGGCCCGGGTGGATCACCCGCGCCGTGCACATCACCTCACCGTCGGAAACGGCGCGGATGTAGTTGATCTTGCACTCGATGGTCGCGCTCTGCTGGTCAAAGCCGTGGGTGCTGGAACAGGCCAGCCCCATGGCAATGTCCACCAGGCTGAACAATGCCCCGCCGTGCAGCTTGCCGCCGCGATTGCGCAGTTCGGGTTCCAGCGCCAGGGCGACTTGCGCCACCCCGGTTTCCAGGCTGTGCAAGCGACAGCCCAGCAGCTTGAAAAACGCGCTTTCGGTCAGCCCGGCCGGGATTTCCATCAGCGTTTCTTCAACTGCTTGGCGTTAGCGAACAACGAAGCCATGGCGTTGTTGGACGGGGCCGCTGCCGTGGTTTCCTTGCGCGGTGCAGTGTTCTGGGACTGGCGCGGTGCCGACCCCGGACGCGCACCACGGGCACCGTCGATTTTCTCGCCCGGCGTGTCGCTCATGCGCATCGACAGACCGACGCGTTTGCGCGGGATATCGACTTCCATGACCTTCACTTTCACCACGTCGCCGGCCTTCACCGCTTCGCGCGGATCCTTGATGAACTTCTCCGAAAGCGCAGAGATGTGCACCAAACCGTCCTGATGCACGCCGATATCGACGAATGCACCGAAGTTGGTCACGTTGGTCACGACGCCTTCGAGGATCATGCCCAGTTGCAGGTCCTTGAGGTCTTCGACGCCTTCCTGGAACTCGGCGGTCTTGAACTCAGGACGCGGGTCGCGGCCAGGTTTTTCCAGCTCTTGCAGGATGTCGGTGACCGTCGGCAGACCGAAGGTTTCGTCGGTGTACTTCTTCGGATCAAGACGCTTGAGGAAGCTCGCGTCGCCGATCAGCGAGCGAATATCCCGATCGGTTTCAGCAGCGATGCGTTGCACCAGCGGATAGGCTTCCGGGTGAACCGCAGACGAATCCAGCGGGTTGTCGCCGTTCATCACGCGTAGGAACCCGGCGGCCTGTTCGAAGGTTTTTTCGCCCAGACGCGCCACTTTCTTCAACGCTGCGCGGGTTTTGAACGCGCCGTGCTCGTCACGGTGGCTGACGATGTTCTGCGCCAGGGTCGCGTTGAGGCCGGAGATACGGGCCAGCAGCGCCACGGAAGCGGTGTTCACGTCCACGCCGACGGCGTTCACGCAGTCCTCGACCACCGCGTCCAGGCCGCGCGCCAGTTTCAGCTGCGACACGTCGTGCTGGTACTGGCCGACACCGATGGATTTCGGATCGATTTTAACCAGCTCGGCCAGCGGATCCTGCAAGCGACGGGCGATGGACACCGCGCCACGGATCGACACGTCGAGGTCCGGGAATTCCTTGGAGGCCAGTTCCGACGCCGAGTAAACCGATGCACCGGCTTCGGAGACCATGACTTTGGTCATCTTCATGGCTGGGTATTTTTTGATCAGTTCAGCAGCCAGCTTGTCGGTTTCGCGGCTGGCGGTGCCGTTGCCGATGGCGATCAGGTCCACCGAGTGCTTGGCGCACAGGGCGGCGAGAATCGCCAGGGTCTGGTCCCACTTGTTGTGCGGCACGTGCGGGTAAACCGTGGCGTGATCCAGCAGCTTGCCGGTGGCGTCGACCACGGCGACCTTGCAACCGGTGCGCAGGCCGGGGTCGAGGCCCAGGGTGGCACGCGGGCCGGCCGGAGCCGATAGCAGCAGGTCGTGCAGGTTGTGCGCGAACACGTTGATCGCTTCGGTTTCCGCGCCATCGCGCAGTTCACCCAGCAGGTCGGTTTCGAGGTGGGTGTAGAGCTTGACCTTCCAGGTCCAGCGCACCACTTCGCCCAGCCATTTGTCGGCGGCGCGGTTCTGGTTCTGGATACCGAACTGCTGGCCGATCATGCCTTCGCACGGGTGCATGGTGCCCGGCAGTTCGTCGCCGACTTTCAGCGCGGAGCTGAGAATGCCTTCGTTGCGGCCACGGAAAATCGCCAGCGCGCGGTGCGACGGCATGCTTTTCAGCGGTTCGTCGTGTTCGAAATAGTCGCGGAACTTGGCGCCTTCCTCTTCCTTGCCGGCGATCACGCGGGCACTGAGGGTGGCTTCCTGCTTCAAGTAGTTGCGCAGCTTGTCCAGCAGGCCAGCGTCTTCGGCGAAGCGCTCCATGAGGATGTACTTGGCGCCTTCGAGGGCCGCCTTCACATCGGCCACGCCTTTTTCGGCGTTGATGAAGCGTGCGGCTTCGGTGTCCGGGGCCAGCGAGGGATCGTTGAACAGGCCGTCGGCCAAATCGCCGAGGCCGGCTTCCAGGGCGATCTGGCCCTTGGTGCGGCGCTTCTGCTTGTACGGCAGGTACAAGTCTTCGAGGCGGGTCTTGGTGTCGGCGAGCTTGATGTCGCGTTCAAGTTGCGGGGTCAGCTTGCCTTGCTCTTCGATGCTGGCGAGGATGCTGATGCGCCGTTCGTCGAGTTCTCGCAGGTAGCGCAGACGCTCTTCCAGATGACGCAACTGGATGTCATCGAGGCTGCCGGTCACTTCTTTCCGGTAACGGGCGATGAAGGGAACGGTAGAGCCTTCATCGAGTAGCGCGACGGCCGCTTCGACCTGTTGTGGGCGTACGCCGAGTTCCTCGGCGATGCGGCTGTTGATGCTGTCCATAAAACCACCTGACAAATTGTGAAAGCAGGCTCGCGGGCGCGGGGATAAAGGCTCGGCGAGTCTGGTTGAGCGGCCTGGCCTGCGCCGCTACCTGGATCAACAGGCATCCCGTTGACCCGTGAAATCGAACAATTACTGCCGTGGCGATGAAAATAAAAAGCCGCCGCGACGGTAACGATCAGACGTTGCCTGACACAAAAGGCCGCGCATTATAACCAGCGTTCTGTCATTCGGGGGCATCACAGGCTGTAGGCACAATGCCCGGATTTCTGGCGGTGAAGGAAAAATCTGCTAACAATGCACACGGTGCGTATAACGGCAGCTACGCCATAATGCGCGCCGAGATCAAAGGAGCATCCAATGAGCAGCACTGCAAACATTGCTGAAGGCGAAAAAATTCTTATCGTTGACGACGATCCGGGGCTCAGCAGCCTGCTGGAACGCTTTTTCGTCAGCAAGGGCTACCGCGCCCGCGCCGTACCGAACACCGAACAAATGGACCGCCTGCTGGCGCGTGAAGTGTTCAACCTGGTCGTCCTCGATCTGATGCTGCCCGGCGAAGACGGTCTGACCGCCTGCCGCCGTCTGCGCGGCGCGAACAATCAGATTCCGATCATCATGCTCACCGCCAAGGGCGACGAGCTGAGCCGCATCAAGGGCCTGGAACTGGGCGCCGACGATTACCTGGCCAAGCCATTCAACCCGGATGAGCTGATGGCTCGCGTCAAAGCGGTCCTGCGTCGTCAATCGGCGCCGGTGCCGGGTGCGCCGGGCAGCGAAGACGAAAGCGTGACCTTCGGTGACTACGAACTGTCCCTGGCCACTCGCGAACTGAAACGCGGTGACGAAGTGCACATGCTCACCACCGGTGAGTTCGCGGTACTCAAGGCATTGGTCATGAACGCGCGTCAGCCACTGACTCGCGACAAACTGATGAATCTGGCCCGTGGCCGCGAGTGGGATGCCCTGGAGCGTTCCATCGACGTGCAGATCTCCCGTCTGCGCCGGATGATCGAGCCTGATCCGTCCAAGCCGCGTTACATCCAGACTGTCTGGGGCGTGGGCTACGTGTTCGTTCCGGATGGCGCCGCCACCAAGTGATCGGCGATTTGTAGGAGCGGGTCGAGCGGATGATGTTGTCCGCAGACTCGCGATCCGCAATATGCGAGCATCGCTCGCTCCTGCAAGTGTGTAGCGGTTATTCATGAAAACCCCGGTTTGGTTCCCCCAGAGTTTCTTCTCCCGCACCCTGTGGCTGGTGCTGATTGTCGTCCTGTTTTCCAAAGCGCTGACCCTGGTTTATCTGTTGATGAACGAAGACGTGCTGGTGGATCGTCAATACAGCCACGGCGTCGCCCTGACGCTGCGCGCCTATTGGGCGGCCGATGAAAACAATCGCGACAAGATTGCCGAAGCCGCGACCCTGATCCGGGTGGTGGGCACCGGCGTGCCGGAAGGCGAGCAACACTGGCCTTACAGCGAGATCTATCAGCGGCAGATGCAGGCCGAGCTCGGCGCCGACACCGAGGTGCGATTACGCATGCACTCGCCGCCAGCGCTGTGGGTCCGGGCGCCGAGCCTGGGCGATGGCTGGCTGAAAGTACCGCTGTATCCGCATCCTTTGCGTGGCCAGAAAATCTGGAACGTGCTCGGCTGGTTCCTTGCCATTGGTTTGCTGTCCACCGCCTCGGCGTGGATCTTCGTCAGTCAGCTCAATCAACCCTTGAAGCGCCTGGTCTATGCCGCCCGCCAACTTGGCCAGGGTCGCAGCGTGCGCCTGCCGATCAGCGACACGCCGAGCGAGATGACCGAGGTGTATCGCGCGTTCAACCAGATGGCCGAAGACGTCGAACAGGCTGGCCGCGAGCGCGAGCTGATGCTGGCCGGGGTGTCCCATGACCTGCGAACACCGCTGACTCGTTTGCGCTTGTCACTGGAACTGATGGGTGACCACAGCGATCTGACGGACGACATGGTCCGCGACATCGAGGACATGGACGCGATTCTCGACCAGTTCCTCGCGTTCATCCGCGATGGCCGTGATGAATCGGTGGAAGAGGTGGACTTGAGCGATCTGGTCCGCGAAGTCGCCGCGCCGTTTAACCAGAATGAAGAGAAAGTACGCCTGCGTCTGGAGCCGATTCAGCCGTTTCCGCTGCGTCGCGTGTCCATGAAACGGTTGCTGAACAACCTGATCGGCAATGCGCTGCATCATGCCGGCAGCGGTGTTGAGGTGGCGGCTTATGTGTCCGGGGATGTCAGCGCCCCGTATGTGGTGCTGAGCGTCATGGACCGTGGGGCGGGGATTGATCCGTCGGAGCTGGAGGCGATCTTCAACCCGTTTACCCGTGGGGATCGCGCTCGCGGTGGCAAAGGGACCGGGTTGGGGTTGGCCATCGTGAAGCGGATTGCTTCGATGCATGGTGGAAATGTTGAGCTGCGCAATCGTACTGGCGGTGGGCTGGAAGCGCGGGTTCGGTTGCCGTTGGGGTTGATGTTGCCTCGGGATGCGGTTTAACAACTGAGATCTTCAGTGGGGCTGATGGCCCTTTCGCGGGCAAGTCGAATCGTCGCACCGCTCGCTCCTACAGTGATCACAAATCCATGTAGGAGCGAGGCTTGCCCGCGAAGACGGCATCACTGCCGCCACATATTCAGGATCAGCCCTTACCCTTGGTCCGAGTCATATTCGGCCCACCATTCTTCTCAAGATGCTCAATGATGATCCCCGCCACATTCTTCCCGGTGGTGGTTTCAATCCCTTCCAGCCCCGGCGACGAATTCACTTCCATCACCAACGGCCCGTGATTCGAACGCAGAATATCCACACCCGCCACCGCCAGTCCCATCACCTTCGCAGCGCGTAATGCAGTCATGCGTTCTTCCGGCGTGATCTTGATCAGGCTGGCGCTGCCACCGCGATGCAGGTTGGAACGAAACTCCCCAGGCTTGGCCTGACGCTTCATCGCTGCAATCACCTTGTCGCCGACCACGAAGCAGCGGATGTCCGCACCGCCGGCTTCCTTGATATATTCCTGAACCATGATGTTCTGCTTGAGGCCCATGAACGCCTCGATCACCGATTCCGCCGCCGTTGCGGTTTCGCACAGCACCACGCCGATGCCCTGGGTGCCTTCCAGCACCTTGATCACCAGCGGCGCGCCGTTGACCATGTCGATCAGGTCGGGAATGTCATCCGGAGAGTGGGCAAACCCGGTGACCGGCAAACCGATCCCGCGGCGCGAGAGCAATTGCAGCGAACGCAGTTTGTCCCGCGAGCGGGCAATGGCCACCGATTCGTTAAGCGGGAACACCCCCATCATTTCAAACTGACGCAGTACCGCGCAGCCATAGAACGTTACCGATGCACCGATCCGGGGGATCACCGCATCGAAACCTTCCAGCGGCTTGCCGCGGTAGTGGATCTGCGGTTTGTGGCTGGCAATGTTCATGTAGGCGCGCAGGGTGTCGATCACCACCATTTCATGGCCACGCTCGGTACCGGCTTCGACCAGACGACGAGTGGAATACAGACGCGGGTTCCGCGACAGCACAGCGATCTTCATGCAACACCTGTGGAGGAGGTAGATACCGGGAACACCGGCTTGTCTTGTACATACTTAATGCCCGGATTGACTACCAGTTGGCCATCGATCAGGGCTTTGGAACCGAGAAGCAGGCGATAACGCATGGACTTGCGGCAGGCGAGTGTGAACTCGACGGGCCAGACCCGATCACCGAGGGCCAGGGTGGTGCTGACCACGTAACGCTTCTGCGCCTGGCCGTTGGAGCTCTTGATGGATTTCATCGTCACCAGCGGTGCTTCACAGCGTCGGTGTCGCAACTGCACTACCGTGCCCAGGTGCGCGGTGAAGCGCACCCACTGTTCGCCGTCGCGCTCGAACGGCTCGATGTCAGTGGCATGCAGGCTGGAGGTGCTGGCACCGGTGTCGATTTTTGCCCGCAGGCCCGCAACTCCCAAACCCGGGAGCGCCACCCACTCGCGCAGACCGACAACGGTCAAATGGTCAAATGTCTTCAAAGGTACTCAACCGGTGGATACCGCTGGGGCCGCACGCGGCCGGATTCGCGGTATTCACGCAGAATAATGGTTAAAAGGCGACAGATATCTACAGCCCGGAATTCCACCCCTGCAAGCGAGGTGTGGCGTGCGCATTGTAGTACGGGTCGGTGGAAATCCTGGCACGACAGAAACGGTAGTACAGTTCACCAATATTTCAGAATGAGGAAATTCCATGGCACAAAAAAGCGAAGAGGACGACAAGGTCCGTCTCGATAAGTGGTTGTGGGCCGCGCGTTTTTATAAAACACGTGCCTTGGCGAAAGCGGCGATTGAAAGTGGCAAGGTGCATTGCCGTGGTGAGCGCTGCAAGCCGGGCAAAGAGCCGCGGATCGGCGACGAGTTTCAGATTCGCGCAGGGTTCGAAGAGCGCACGGTGGTGGTCCAGGCGTTATCGATCGTGCGCCGTGGTGCGCCGGAAGCTCAGACCTTGTACGCCGAAACCGAAGCCAGCATCGCCAAGCGCGAAGCGGCTGCGGCGATGCGCAAGGCGGGCTCGCTGGGCGTGAGCACTGACGGCAAACCAAGCAAGAAGCAGCGGCGGGATCTGTTTAAATTTCGTGGGAGCAGCAACGACGAGTGAGGCTGTTGCTTCTGCGTTGTCTGGGCTGACGCTATCGCTGGCTTGCCGGCGATCGAGTGCGCAGCACTCGCCCTCCAACGAAAAAATCGGGCGCTACGCACCATATTTCTCCGACGACTAGCATCCCCCAACCACCGCATCGAACGGTCGCAGACTTGCAATTACCCGAATGCGCAGCCATATCGGGTGAATCGCCAGCGGCGAATCGAGTGGATGGAAAGCCACTCGTCGAAAATCGCACACAGCCTCTGACCTGTAGGCCATAACCAGAAGGCCAGCAGCGCCAGCGGCACAAAGTTGCACAGCGCTACCGGCAGACGTTCCACCTTGCTTGGAACAAAACCGGATTGTTCATAAAATGCCTCCCATGGCTGAACAGTGCGCACCAAAACGGTGCTGCAGAGGCGCGATTTTCTCGTTTGTAACCTTTTTATCATTTACTTCAGATACCCAGACCTATGACCGATCTACCGGATACCGACTACACCCAACGCTTCATCTTCGATGACAGCGACACCCGCGGCGAGCTGGTTTCGTTGGAGCGCAGCTACGCCGAGGTCCTTGCCAAACACTCGTATCCGGAGCCGGTCGCGCAACTGCTTGGCGAACTGATGGCCGCGGCATCGTTGCTGGTCGGCACCTTGAAGTTTGATGGTCTGCTGATTCTTCAGGCGCGGTCCGACGGCCCGATCCCGTTGCTGATGATCGAATGCTCCAGCGAACGTGACATCCGTGGTCTGGCCCGTTACGAGGCCGACCAGATCGCCCCTGACGCCACACTCGCCGACCTGATGCCCAACGGCGTATTGGCGCTGACCGTCGACCCGACCGTGGGCCAGCGTTATCAGGGCATCGTCGACCTGGATGGCGAAACCCTCTCGGAATGCTTCACTAACTACTTCGTGATGTCGCAACAGGTGGGCACACGTTTCTGGCTGTACGCCGATGGCCGTCGCGCCCGTGGCCTGTTGCTGCAGCAACTGCCCGCCGACCGCCTGAAAGACGAAGAAGAACGCGCCGCCAGCTGGCAGCACATCACCGCGCTGGGCAGTACCCTGACCGCCGATGAATTGCTCGGTCTGGACAACGAAACCGTGCTCCATCGTCTCTACCACGAAGAGCAGGTCCGGCTGTTCGATGTGCAGAAATTGCGCTTCCGTTGCAGCTGCTCGCGCGAACGTTCTGCCAATGCTCTGGTCAGTTTGGGTCTGGAAGATGCGCAGAGCCTGGTCGTCGAACACGGTGGCAACATCGAGGTCGACTGTCAGTTCTGCAATGAACGTTACCTGTTCGACGCCGCCGATATTGTTCAATTATTCGCCGGTGCGGGCGTCGACACGCCGTCAGATACCCGTCACTAAAACGGTTCAGCGCAGGTAAATTCACTGGAAAGTGCCGGAATAACGCCGTTACGACGGGAGGGCCCTACTTTTTTTGGGCGTTTCTGGCATAATCCGGCCCACTTTTTTCGCGGTAGTAGTGCACGACTTTCTACTACAAAACGTTTGGAGCACTCGGCCACTGGCCGACGGGGAACCTCATGACGCAAGCCAATAACGCCGTGTACACCGATCTGAGTGTTGATGATCTGGTTAAAGAAGCCCTGAATCGCGGTGAAGGCGAGCTTGCCGATACCGGCGCGCTGGTTGTTCGCACCGGTCACCGTACCGGTCGCTCGCCAGTCGATCGTTTCATCGTTGAAGAGCCGACCACCCAGGCCGCTATCGCCTGGGGCCCGATCAACCGCAAGTTCCCGGCCGACAAGTTCGATGCCCTGTGGGCTCGCGTCGAGGCCTTCAACAACGCGCAAGATCATTTCGTTTCCCACGTGCATGTAGGCGCGGCCGAAGATCACTACCTGGCCGTGAAGATGACCACCCAGACTGCCTGGCAGAACCTGTTCGGTCGTTGCCTGTTCATCAACCCGGCCCAGTACAACCCGGCGGGTCGTGCAGAGTGGCAAGTGCTCAACGTTGCCAACTTCGAGTGCGTGCCAGAGCGTGACGGCACCAACTCCGACGGTTGCGTGATCATCAACTTCGCACAGAAGAAAGTGCTGATCGCCGGCATGCGTTACGCCGGTGAAATGAAGAAAGCCATGTTCTCGGTGCAGAACTTCCTGCTGCCAGCTGCCGACGTGCTGCCGATGCACTGCGCCGCCAACATCGGCGAAGCGGGCGACGTGACCCTGTTCTTTGGCCTGTCCGGCACCGGTAAAACCACCCTGTCGGCCGACGAAAGCCGTTACCTGATCGGTGACGACGAACACGGCTGGGGCGAAGGCGTTGTCTTCAACATCGAAGGCGGTTGCTATGCCAAGTGCATCGACCTGTCCGAGAAGAACGAGCCGGTCATCTGGAAAGCCATCAAGCACGGCGCAGTCCTGGAAAACGTCGTGATCGACGACGCCAAGCACGCCGACTACGCCGATGTCAGCCTGACCCAGAACAGCCGCGCCGCCTACCCGCTGGAGCACGTTGCCAAGCGTTCCGAGAAGAACCTCGGTGGCGAGCCAAACGCTGTGATCTTCCTGACCTGCGACCTGACCGGCGTACTGCCACCAGTGTCGATCCTCAGCGAAGAACAAGCGGCCTACCACTTCCTGTCCGGCTACACCGCACTGGTGGGCTCGACCGAAATGGGTTCCGGCAGCGGCATCAAGTCGACCTTCTCCACCTGCTTCGGCGCACCGTTCTTCCCGCGTCCGGCCGGCGAATACGCAGAACTGCTGATCAAGCGCATCCGCGGCTTCGGCTCCAAGGTCTACCTGGTCAACACCGGCTGGACCGGCGGCGGCTACGGCGTCGGCAAACGCTTCAACATCCCGACCACTCGCGGCGTCATCGCAGCGATCCAGAGTGGCGCGTTGATCGGTGCTGAAACCGAACACCTCGACACCATCAACCTCGACGTGCCACTGGCCGTACCGGGCGTTGAAACTGGCCTGTTGAACCCACGTAACACCTGGGCTGACAAGGCTGCTTACGATGAAGCGGCTAAAGCACTGGCCGGGTTGTTTGTTGAGAACTTCAAGAAGTTCGAAGTGAGCGACGCGATCAAGGCTGCTGGGCCGAAGTTGTAAGATTGGTTTGATGTAATGAAAAAGCCGCCCTTTGGGGCGGCTTTTTTGTGGGTAACGCATTACCTGTAGGAGCCAGCTTGCTGGCGATAAACCCAAGTGCGCCGCGTTTATCCAGACAGCACGCGTTATCGTTAACCACCATCGCCAGCAAGCTGGCTCCTACAGGTATTGGATTCCGTAAGGTGCCTTTTTTGTGGGGACGGCTCAGGTTTTCAGGTGCAAAACGAACGCGCCCACCAACACCAGAACCACGCCAAGCACCTGTAACTTTGCCAGCCTTTCCTTGAAGAATACGTATCCCAGAATCGCCGCGATTCCTCCGGACAGTGTGCTGATCACCGTTACCACCGAAACCGATCCTGCCACCGCGCCCCAGGCGAAAGAAGAAAACCCACCCAGGTTCATCAAGCTGGCGCCGGTCAGCGTCATGCAGTTTTTCAACGGTGGGATTTTCAGTCCGTCCTCGATCCTCAGGACGATAACCACCAGCACGATCAGACCAACCAGATAGGCGAGCCAAAGCATCGTTACCGGACCAAGGACCGGAAGCACAAAGTGGCCTTGCAGCCAGAAACTGGTGCCATAGAAAAGGGCGGCCAACAGTGCGTAGGCGATCGAGCTGCTGGCTTGAGTGGTGTGTGGGATTTTCGAGTCGGAATGAATGCTGGAGAGAATCACCCCGATCACGCACAGAGCAATGCAAAGCAGCTGAATCAGGCTGATCTGCTCACCTCCGGCCCAGGACAGCAACGTCGTCACAACGCCATAAGAAGTTACCAGCGGCGCGACGATAGACGCTTTGCCGAGGGCAAAGGCTTTGGACAACGCGAGGGCACCAGACACCGTCAGCACGGCGGCGACAACGCCGAACAGCCAGACAGTGAGTGACGCCGATATCGATTTGAGGATGAACGCGGGGAA
The DNA here is from genome assembly GCF_017351735.1 of Pseudomonas sp. FW300-N2A2. Lineage (NCBI taxonomy): Bacteria > Pseudomonadati > Pseudomonadota > Gammaproteobacteria > Pseudomonadales > Pseudomonadaceae > Pseudomonas > Pseudomonas sp. FW300-N2A2. The sequence goes on from NZ_JACNDU010000010.1 coordinate 148,649, forward strand.
GGCAATCAACAGCAGGCTCATGATGCTGAACCCCAGCGCCTGACCGAAATACACCGCGCGTTTGACGCCCACTGCGCGGGCATTCAACCCCACCAGAAAATCCGTGCCGCCCCACAGTAAGGCGGCGAGTAAACCCATCAGTACGTCCACGCTATGTCCTTATAGGTGTGTGCTGCGGACGTTAGAAGCCTTCCAGCGTCTGAGTGTCCCAGCGTCGGGCCTTGATGGCCTGGTAGAGCATGCCGATGGTAAGCGGGACTTTGTCGCCACGCCCCTTGGCCCTGCGTTTGAGGAAGACATCGTAGCCTTCGGGTTGGAAGTAGCGATAGGCGTCGTAATCGATGAGGTCGATGGCGAACTGTTCTTCCAGTGCTTCCATCAGGTTTTGAGCATCGGCACCGTCGCAGCCCAGGTCGAAGTTGATCGAGGTGGTGAGGCTGATGGTTTTGCGTTCGGGCAGGCCGAGTTCCTCGTGCAGCAGCTGCATGAGCAGGTGCATGGTTTGGTCGTCGGGGAAGTTGGAGGCGAGGTTCATTCGGGGGGGCGTCCGGTTGGGCTTGGGCGGATCTTATTGGTCGTCAGGTGTGGTGGGAAGGGCAGGAGCAGATTGTGACGGATTGTCTTCCCGGTATTTGGCGAGCACTTTCTCTCGCGCAGGAAGTGGAGTGACGAGGTCCTCTGGTGACGTATCGAATCCTGCGAGGCGCAGGCAAGCCGGCTCCCACAAGGGGGCGGCTTACCTATTAGCGCTTAGCGTCAGGCAGGCGCTTTCCAGCCCATCATGCGTTGTTGGGCGACTTTGAGTAGGTCGCAGCCATCCTGGGTCAGGAGGTAGAGCGCGTGGGTGATGTGGGGGATATCTTCTAGATCGCCTTGCTCGAAGCTTTGGCAGTGCAGGGTTCGGAGCAGTTCGCTGGAGGCTCGGATGCGCTGGAGGGCGGCTTCGAGGATGTCTTGCGGGTTGGCTTCTGTGTCGATGATCAGGGGTGGGGAATCGGTGAGGTTGGTTTGGAGTGGGCGGTAGCGATCGGTGAGCGGGTTCCAGGTATTCATTTGAATTTTCTCTTTTATGTAGCTGAAGACCCGCCACTATCGTGACCAAACGATGGGTGGCGGACTGTGTTCAGGTTGGTCAACCAGGGAGAGAAAACCCGGGTACGCAGAAGCGTCCCAAACACAGCCGCCATAAAGCGTGCCGACACAAAAGAAGTCGGCAGCATACAAGGGCATGCATAAGTTTTCTCTCAAATTCAGGTGACCAAACCTGAGTCGCTGAATTGGCAGCGACAGTCCGACTATAGATTCGAGCCACCGGTTGGCGATAGGCGACAAGGTGTCTTGTGTTGTAGGACCGGGAGGAAGCTTTGATAGGGCGTTGCCTACGGAGTTATCCCCAGCCGAAATTTTTAGTCAGGTACACCGCGTTATCGTTCTTCGCGGGCGAGCCTCGCTCCTACAGAAGGGGTGGTGGGCATTAGCCGGCGGTGAGTTTTGGGAGGCGTTGGCGGGCGATTTCGAGGAGTTCGTTGCCGTCCTGGGTCAGCAGGTAGAGGGCGTTGACGATGTTGGGGATGTCGCTTGCGTCTGCCTGTTTGAAGCACAGGCAATACAGGGTTTCGAGCAGGTCGCTGGCGGCGTGGATGCGTTGGCGGGCGGCGTCGAGGATTTCGTGTGGGTCGGCCTCGGTGTCGATGACCAGGACCGGGGTGTCGCTGTAGCTGCTTTTGAGGGGGCGGTAGCGATCTTGCATCGAGGGGCAGTCCTTTGGGAAGTCGGGCAGGCCGACACACTGTTTCAGCCGCGCCGAAAACTATGAAGGGGACGGCGGGCTGCGGCAATACAGCCGCAATCGACAGAGTGTGTAGGGGATTTACTGGTCTTCGGGCATTGGCCCTACGTGATTCCCGAGGTTTTTTTCACCGAAACCCCTACTGGTGAAATTTCCTACGTGTTTATCAGGCGCGGCGCAGTAAACCTCTGTATGGTGCGCGCCAGAATCTGTAGGGCATTTCGAAAATGCCTGGTTAGGCACTTAAAGGGAATTAGGTATGCAGTGGCTACGTATGGCCTCGGTTTTGTTGTTGTGGGCGGGTGTTTGTCGTTTGACGGGCGCGGCCGACGCTGGCAGTTCGATGATGCTGGCCAACATGGCCCGTACCGGTTGGCCGGACGCCCTCACCACGCAGGCGAACATGGACACCGCGTCCCGTGCGGAGGTGTTGATGTTCGGCAAGGCGTTGCTGGCCAGCGAATCGCTGGACGAGCAGGGGCTGAAACAGCGTCTGGGCGTGCAGGCATTGAAGCTCAAGTCTGTGCGACAAGTGCGTGACGGGTTGTGGGATAGGTTGCTGACCACCTACCGCAACGCCAGTCAGAACTGCGACGGCGAACCGTTCTGCCCGCGTGTGCGAAGCGTCGCTGATTTGCGTCAGTTGGCGGCGGCGTTCACCGGCGAAATCAGCCCGGCCCATGCGGTGTGGGCGAGCAAGAGCCAGGTGTTTCATGAGCAGATGTTGAATGAACAGCTGCGGGTTGCGGTGTTGGTGCCCTGAAGGGATCAACCATGATTTTTTGGTGAGGCTGCAGGCCTCATCGCTGGCAAGCCAGCTCCTACAAGGGGCAGGTGCGCCTATAAAATCGCTGTCCGCCGAAGCCCAACTGTAGGAGCTGGCTTGCCAGCGATGGCGATCTACCGGTCGCCATATTCCTCAACCCCCGCAATCCCCTCCGCGCCATCCGCTGTATCATCCCGTATCGTTTTTGCCCCCGACCTTTTCTCGACTCGCTGCGATCACCGGCTAGGCTTTGGGCTTCGCAGCGGTCAACGGAGTGACAGCTTATGCACAACACCCTGGAACAGGTTTTCGGTTATCCACAGTTTCGACCCGGCCAGGAGGCGGTGGTCAGCGCGGTGATGGCCGGGCGCTCGGCGGCGGCGATTTTCCCCACGGGTTCAGGCAAGTCCCTGTGTTACCAGATGTCGGCGGTGTTGCTGCCGCACCTGACGCTGGTGGTCTCGCCGCTGCTCGCGTTGATGCAGGATCAATTGGCGTTTCTGCAGCGCCATGGCATTTCGGCAGGCAGTATCGATTCGGCTCAAAGCCGCGATGACGCCGGTGACGTGATGGCCCGCGCCAAGTCCGGCGAATTGAAGATTCTGATGATTTCCGTGGAGCGCCTGAAGAACGAGCGCTTCCGCAATTTCTTGCAGCAAGTGCCCATCTCGCTGCTGGTGGTGGACGAGGCGCATTGCATCTCGGAGTGGGGTCATAACTTCCGCCCCGACTACCTCAAACTTCCAGATTACCAGCGCCAGTTCAACATCCCTCAGGCGTTGTTGCTGACCGCCACCGCGACCCCGAAAGTGATCGCGGACATGGAGGCGAAATTCGCCATTGCCCCGCATGACGTGGTGACCACCGGTTTCTACCGGCCGAACCTCAACTTGTTGGTGGAACCGGTGCGTGGTCAGGACAAACGCCGACGCTTGGTCGAATGGATGAGCGAGCGTCCCAACCAGCCGAGCATCGTCTACGTCACGCTGCAGAAAACCGCTGAACACATCGCTGAGCACTTGGATCGCAACGGTATTCAGGCCGAGGCCTATCACGCCGGTTTACCCCACGAACAACGCGAAGCCATTCAGAAACGATTCATGGGTGGCCAGTCCAATTGCATCGTCGCCACCATCGCCTTCGGCATGGGCATCGACAAGAGCGACATCCGCAACGTGGTGCATTTCGACCTGCCCAAATCCATCGAAAACTACAGCCAGGAAATTGGTCGCGCCGGGCGTGACGGTCAGCCATCGGACTGCCTGGTACTGGCCAACCGCGACAGCCTCAACGTGCTGGAAAATTTCGTCTACGGCGACACGCCGGAGCTGGAAGGCATCCGTCATGTGCTCGACGAATTGCAAGCCGCCGTGCCCGAGGGGCATTGGGAGTTTCTGCTAGGGCCGTTGGCCGATCAGAGCAACATTCGCCAGTTGCCGCTCAAGACCTTGCTGGTGCAATTGGAGCTGCGCGGGATCATCGCCCCGCGTTACGCCTATTACGCTGAATATCGCTTCAAGTATTTGCTGGAGCCGGAAGACTTGCTGGCCCGCTTCGAGGGCGAGCGCAAGGATTTCGTCGCGGCCATCATCCAGACCTCCAGCCGCGCGCGGACCTGGGCGACGGTGAATTTCGATGCGTTGTACGAGCAGCATCAAGCCGAGCGCAATCGGGTGGTCAAGGCGCTGGATTACTTCCAGGAAAAGGGTTGGGTCGAGCTGGAAAGCAAGCAGATGACCGAGGTCTACAGCCTGCTGCAAACGGCATTCGACATTCAGGCGCTGAGTGCCGAACTGCATGATTGTTTCACTCGGCACGAACGCACCGAGATTGCGCGGATTCACGCCATGCTGGACCTGTTCGCCACTGACCACTGCCTGGGTCATCGCCTGGCCGAATACTTCGGTGACGAAAACTCGCCGCAGCAGTGCGGGCATTGTTCGGTGTGTCACGGACACGTGGCGCGGCTGCCCGCACCGCCGGAGTTGCCGGCGCTTGTGGATAAAAACTTCGAGGCGCTGTGTGGTGGTTTTATCCACAGGCACGAGCAGCACACCGGCGGCATTCCTCCCGCTGAGCGGGTGACACGGTTTCTGTGCGGGATCAGTGTGCCGCTGTTCACCAAGCTCAAGGCTCGGTCGATTCCGGGGTTTGCGGCGCTGGAAGAGTATCCGTATGGCGAAGTACGGACTTGGGTTGAGCAACACCTCTCAGGCTGACCCGTACCCCTGTAGGAGCCGGCTTGCTGGCGATGAGGCCATCAGCCATTGCGGTGACCTTGGGGGCGCCTTCGCGGGCAAGTCGAATCGTCGCACCGCTCGCTCCTACAGGGATGTCAGTGTCTGGCGGACGTGCATCCATCCGCTGAATGTCCCCCATCACAGGAATAAATTTCAAAAAAGCCGGGTGGCTGACTATGGTGGGGTCTGTCTTTGGATCGCCAATAAGAGAACAACTATGAGCCAGACACCGTTCAACATTCAGCGCGCTGCCGTCATCGGTGCGGGCACCATGGGCCGTGGCATTGTCATGTGCCTGGCGAATGCCGGGGTGCCGGTGCAGTGGGTCGATAACAATCCGCAGATGCTTGAGCAGGCACTGGCCACCGTGGCTGAGACCTATGCGCACAACGTGCGGCAGGGAAGGATTGATCAGGCTGAAGCGGATGCGCGCATTGCACGGGTCACGGCGGCTGCCGATTACGCAGCGATCCGCGAGGTCGATCTGGTGATCGAGGCGGTTTACGAAAACCTCGAGCTCAAGCAGAGAATCTTCCGCGAGCTGGATGGCCTGCTCAAGCCCGAAGCCATACTAGCCAGCAACACGTCGGCGCTGGATATCGACGCCATTGCTGCCGCCACCCGCCGCCCGAAACAAGTCCTGGGCCTGCACTTCTTCAGCCCGGCGCACATCATGAAACTGCTGGAAATCGTTCGTGGCGCACAGACTTCACCGGCGGTGCTGGAAGCCGCGCTGGACCTGGGCAAGCGCATGGGCAAGGTCAGTGTGGTATCGGGCAACTGCGAGGGCTTCATTGGCAACCGCATGCTCAAAACCTACGTGCTGGAAGCACGCAAGATGCTGCTTGAAGGCGCTTACCCCTATCAGGTGGATGCGGCGTTGCAGGGGTTCGGTTTCGCCATGGGGCCGTTCCGCATGTACGACGTGGTTGGTATCGACCTCGAATGGCGGGCTCGGGAGCTGGCGGGCAAGGGGCAGGATGCGCCGCAGGTTCAAGTGGATAACCGCCTGTGCGAACTGGGCCGTTTCGGGCAGAAGAGTGGCAACGGCTATTACCACTACGAAGCGGGCAGTCGCCAGGCTGAGCACGATGTGCAGGTGGATGCGCTGGTGCTGGAGGTCAGCGAAGGATTGGGTTTCCAGCGTCGCGAGATCGGGCCTGAGGAGATTCTGGAGCGCTGCTTGCTGGCACTGGTCAACGAGGGGGCGAAGATTCTTCAGGAAGGGATTGCGGCGTCGGCGCATGACATCGATCTGGTTTACCTCAACGGTTATGGTTTTCCGGCGGACAAGGGCGGGCCGATGGCCTGGGCGGATCAGCAGGGGTTGGTGGATATTCATCAGCGGCTACTGCAGCTGGAAACCAAACAGGGTGACCACTGGCAGCCGGCGCGGTTGATTGGGGAGTTGGCGGTGGTGGGCAAGGGGTTTGCTGATCGGTAAGTGGTGTATTGACCGTGGTGGCGCCATCGCTGGCAAGCCAGCTCCTACAAGGTCCTCGCTATCCTGTAGGAGCTGGCTTGCCAGCGATGATAGCGACACGGTCTACTGGCCATCCAACTTCAGGAACCGACGCTGATGCCCCAACGCACCGACTACCCGCACTTCCAGCCCATCACCACGCGCTGGCACGACAACGATGCCTACGGTCACGTCAACAACGTCACCTACTACAGTTTCTTCGACACGGCGGTGAACACCTACCTGATCGAAGTCGGCGGCCTGGATATTCATGACGGCGAAGTCGTGGGTTTTGTGGTGAGTTCGGCTTGCGATTATTTTGCTTCAATCGCTTTCCCCGACCGGATCGAGATCGGTTTGCGCGTGGGCAAGTTGGGCAACAGTTCGGTGCAATACGAATTGGCGGTGTTCAAGGCCGGTGAAGACGAAGCCTGCGCCGCGGGGCGTTTCGTGCATGTGTTTGTGGATCGGGTGTCGAATCAGCCCGTGGCGATTCCTGCCGGGTTGCGCGGTGCGCTGGAGCGATTGGCGGTTTGAGGGGCAAAAAAAATCGCAGCCCTTGGGCTGCGATTTTTTTGAACTACCGGTAAACGAGGCGATTCAAGCCTCAGTCGTGATAGCGATGTTTGTGCTTGCGGTGGCCATAAGCATGGCCGCGGCCCGGATGGTCATCCCGGTAATAGCGACGATCACCATGACCGCGATAGGAACGACGATCATCGTCATCATCATCGCTTTTGTTGCCCATGTAGTTACCCAGCGCGCCACCGGCGCCGCCGCCTGCTGCGGAGCCGATCAGGCTGCCGGTGGTGCCGCCCATGCTGCGGCCGACCACGTTACCGCCTGCTGCGCCCAACGCACCGCCAATGGCCGCTTCGCCACGGCTGCGTTTGTCTGCGCCGACTGCGCTACCACCCGCGCCGCCCAGGGCCGCGCCAATGGTTGAACCTGTGTTGCCGCCTAGCGATTGACCGACGACCGAGCCCAAAACCCCGCCCAATGCGCCGCCCACACCTGCTTCGGTGGTGCCTCCGGCAGAAGCGAAGCCACTGACCAGGCCAAGGGACAACAAGAGAATCGAGGAGAACTTCATTTGAGGAACCTCAAGGGGATGACGGCGCGATCCTGAGGCTGTGTCGTAAGGCTGACAATCGAAATCCGACGAGTAACACGACTTCAGCACATTTCTATAAGTTACTGTTTTTTAGCTGGAACTTAAGTGTTTTTCGCCGGTCTTTAGTTACTTCGGAATGGCCGTTTTTGTGAAAAAACGGCCTTTTTTGTGGGCGATTGGAAAGTGCCGAAGGGAGTTGCTCATGTGTTGTCATGTGGGACGCCTTCGCGGGCAAGCCTCGCTCCTACAGGTTTTGCCGTGACCGTGAGATCACTACTGATCTGTAGGAGCGAGGCTTGCCCGCGAAGAGGCCAGACCTGCTGCCGAGTTAAGCAGACTTCGCCAAAATCAACCCGATCTCACTCGCCGCTTCCAACCGGATCGCCACAAACTTCGACGTCGGCGTATGGCTGCCATCCCCAGTGCTCTCCAGCGGCACCAGCGGATTCACTTCCGGGTAATACGCTGCAGCCTGCCCCGCAGGAATATCAAACGCCAGCAGTGTGAAGCCTTTCACCCGACGCTCACGGCCATCATCCCAGATCGAAACGATGTCAGCCTTCTGCCCCGGTTTGAACCCCAGGCGAATAATATCCGCCTCGTTCACAAACAACACATCACGCTGACCTTTCACGCCGCGATAACGGTCGTCGAGGCCATAAATGGTGGTGTTGTACTGATCGTGGGAACGCATCGACTGCATGATCAGGTCCGGCAACACGCCTGTGGAGCGTGTGCGCTCGTGCACCAGATCCTTGGGCAGGACGTTTGCACGGAAATTCGCCCGGCCCGACGCGGTGTTCCAGCGGCGGGAACCGGCACTGTTGCCGAGGTAGAAGCCGCCCGGATTCTTGATCTTCTCGTTGAAGTCCTTGAAGCCCGGAATCGTATCGGCAATCAGGTCACGAATGCGCGAGTAATCGGCCACCAGCCAGTTCCAGTCCACCGGTTTGCTGCCCAGGGTCGCGGCGGCGATACCGGCGATGATCGCAGGCTCGGAGCGCATCTGGTTCGACAGCGCCTGCAACTGGCCGTTGGAGGCGTGGACCATGCTGAACGAATCTTCCACGGTCACCGCTTGCGGGCCTTCGGTCTGGATATCGATGTCGGTGCGGCCCAGGCACGGCAGGATCAGTGCTTCCTTGCCGTGAGCCAAATGGCTGCGGTTGAGCTTGGTGCTGATCTGTACGGTCAGGTCGCAGTTGCTCAGAGCCTGGAAGGTACGCGTGCTGTCCGGAGTGGCCTGGGCGAAGTTACCGCCCAGAGCGATGAACACTTTTGCACGACCTTCGGCCATGGCGTGGATCGCCTCGACCACGTTATGACCGTTTTCGCGCGGCACTTTGAACTGGAAGCGACGCTCCAGGGAATCGAGGAACGCCACCGGCGGACGCTCGTTGATGCCCATCGTGCGGTCGCCCTGCACGTTACTGTGGCCACGCACCGGGCACAGGCCAGCGCCGGGGCGGCCAATGTTGCCACGCAGCAGCATCAGGTTGGCGATTTCCTGGATGGTCGCGACCGAATGGCGATGTTGGGTGATACCCATCGCCCAGCACATGATCACGTTCTTGCCTTTGGCATACATGCGCGCCGCCTGCTCGATTTCCACGAGGGTCAGGCCGGACTGCTCGACGATCTGCTCCCACGGCGTATCGTCGATAGTGCCCAGGTACTCCAGCACGTTGACACTGTGTTCATTGAGGAAGTCGTGGTCGAACACGGCAGGCTCACCGGCTTTCTGCGCGTCGCGCTCCCATTGCAGCAGGAATTTCGCCATGCCGCGCAGTACCGCCATGTCGCCGCCCAAGGCCGGACGGAAATAGGCGGTGTTGGTCGGTTTGTCGCCGTTGGTGAGCATTTCGATCGGGTGTTGCGGGTGCTGGAAACGTTCCAGGCCGCGTTCTTTGAGCGGATTGATGCACACCACTTGCGCGCCACGTTTCACGGCTTCACGCAGCGGCTCGAGCATCCGTGGGTGGTTGGTGCCGGGGTTCTGGCCCCAGACGAAAATCGCATCGGCGTGTTCGAAGTCGTCGAAGGTCACGGTGCCTTTACCGACACCAACGCTCTGCGCCAACGCGACACCGCTGGCCTCGTGGCACATGTTCGAACAGTCGGGGAAATTATTGGTGCCATAGGCGCGCACGAACAATTGATAGAGGAAAGCCGCTTCATTGCTGGCACGTCCCGAGGTGTAGAACTCGGCTTGATCCGGGCTCGACAAACCGCGCAGATGCTTGGCAATCAGGGTGAAGGCGTCATCCCAGCTGATCGGTTGGTAGCGATCGGTTTCGGCGTTGTAGCGCATCGGCTCGGTCAGGCGCCCCTGATATTCGAGCCAGTAATCGCTTTGTTCCAGCAGCGAGGTGACGCTGTGTTTGACGAAGAATGCCGGGTTGACGGCCCGTTTGGTCGCTTCCCAGTTCACCGCTTTGGCGCCGTTCTCGCAGAACATCACCATGCCCTTTTCCGGCGAATCGCCCCAGGCGCAACCCGGGCAGTCGAAGCCGCCGTTCTGGTTGGTCTTGAGCATGATGCGCAGGTTTTTCAGCGCGTTGTCGCTGGTCAACCAGGCCTGGGCGACGCTGATCAGTGCGCCCCAGCCACCGGCTGGGCCCTTGTAGGGCTTGTAGCGGGGGACGGGTTTCTGGTCGGCTTGACGGTGTTGACTCACGCTTGATTCTCCAAAGCCGGGCTGTAGACCCGCGGCGCATTCTTCTGTGGCAGATGGATAAGGTTCAGGTTGTGACGACGGGCCCATTGCACGGCAAGGCCCGTGGGCGACGACAGGCTGACCAGGGTCTGGATGCCTGCGCGCAGTACTTTCTGGATCAATTCGAGGCTGCAACGACTGGTGACAATCGCCAGGCCGCCAGTGGTCGGGATCTTTTGCCGGATCAGCCCGCCAATCAGCTTGTCGAGCGCGTTGTGCCGGCCAATGTCTTCGCGGCCCAGCAGCAATTCACCTTTGGCGTTCATGAACACCGCCGCATGCACCGCGCCGCAATGCTGGCCGAGTGGCTGGAAAGCGCCGATACGCTGGCGCAAACCGTCGAGCCATTCGGCGGGCGGCAGTGGCGCACCGGGCAACACTTTGAGGTCTGGCAGAGCCTGTTCGACCGCTTCCACGCCGCAGAGCCCGCAACCGCTGGTGCCGGCCAGTTGCCGACGTTGCTGCTTGAGGTTCCAGAAGGCGCGGTTGGCGATGGTCACTTGCGCGTACTGCGCCGACCCCGAACCGCTCAGTTGCAGGTCATAAATGTCGGAGGCGTCTTCGATGATGCCGCTGCCGAGGCTGAAACCGACGATGAAGTCTTCCAGGTCCGTCGGCGTCACCAGCATCACTGCCTGACTGATACCGTTATAGGCAATCGCCAACGCAACTTCCTCGGCGAGCGCGGTGCTGGCCGATTCGGTGTATTGAAAATCGCTGTAACTGTACGTTTGGCTGGCGGCGGGCGCGGGCGTTTCGAGGGCTGGCGCCGCGCAAACAGGACGCTTGGCGTTCATGGGGGCATCACCGACGGTTTAGTCAGCTTTAAGCCTATGCGCGACAAGTTGTCGCGTCTAATCGCTATTACTGATCTGCCGATAGATGGCGTCGATCAAGAGCTTGCCATTGATTGTTGATAAATCGCGAAACAGGCCTCCGCCAACGCCGAGCGCGGTGCGCTGCGCCGCATGATCAGCCCCAGCCGGCCGAGGGTCTGGGCGTTTTCGATCGGTTGCAGGCGCAGATGGTCAGTCAGGTTTTCCAGGCCGCCTTCGAGCGGCATCACGGCGCAACACAACCCGCCATGAACAGCTTGTAACAGTTGATGCACGGCATCGGTTTGCAACAACGGCTGCGGAGTAAGGCCGCGGCTGTGGAAATTGTGGTCGATGGACTGGCGGAAATGCATGCCGCTGGTGAGCATGCCCAGTGGCAGTTCGATCAGCGATTCCCAGCTCAGCGGCGCCTCGCCGAACGTGAAGAAGCGCTGGTCGTAGAGCAGGCCCATGCGGGTTTCGCTGAACGCCAGGGAATCGAAACGTTCGGCGTCCAGACGCTCCAGGTACGACACGCCAAGATCCAGGCGATTGTTCGCCAGTTGTTCGAGGATCTGCTCGGAGCTCAGCGCCGAGAGTTCGAAGCGCAGGTTCGGGTGTTCGCCGTGCAAGCGTTGCATCAGCGGCAGCGGGTCGAAACTCGACAACGGCACCACGCCCAGCCGCAGCGTACCGACCAGGTTACCGCGACAGGCGGCGGCTTCGGCCTGCAAGCCGTCGTAGGCCGCGAGCACCGTGCGCGCCCACGCCAGCACCCGTTCGCCCGGCGCGGTGAAGCCTTCGAAGCGCTGGCCACGGTTGACCAACGGTAACTCGAGTTCTTCTTCAAGGCTGCGCAAGCGCATGGACAGGGTCGGCTGAGTGACGTGACAACGTGCAGCGGCCTGACCGAAATGCCGGGTTTCGTCGAGGGCGATGAGGAATTTCAGCTGCTTGATGTCCATCTTCGCTCCAGGGCGCGGGAAGGTCGGGATTCTAGCGCCTGGGGGCAAGCGGCGTCATTGGTCGGGTAGGAACCGGGTGTTGCAACCTTGGTCTAGGCTTTTGCGTCTGGAACCAAAAACCAAGGAGAGTGCACCATGAGTATTTTTAGCTTTGTGAAGGAAGCAGGCGAAAAGCTTATCGATTTGCTGACGCCGGGTAACGCCAATGCCAGCGAGCAGTTGAAGGAACACATCAGCAAGGTCGGCCTGGGCAATCCGAATGTGCAGGCGACGGTCGATGGCGACAAAGTCACGGTGACCGGTGAGGTGGCGACCCAGGAAGAGAAAGAAAAAATCCTGCTGGCCGTGGGCAATATCGCCGGTGTCGGCAGTGTGGATGATCAGATTGCGGTGACCGGGCCTGCGGTCGTCGCCGCGAAATTTGTCACGGTTGTGAAGGGCGACACCCTTAGCGCGATTTCCTTGCGTGTGTATGGCGATGCCAACAAGTATCAAAAAATCTTCGAAGCCAACAAGCCGATGCTCAAGGATGTGAACAAGATTTATCCGGGGCAGTCGTTGCGGATTCCTGAGTAGGGTTTAAGACCGTGTGATGGCTATCGCCGGCAAGCCAGCTCCTACAGGATTGAGTCGTACGCATTATTTGTGAACGACACAAAACCTGTAGGAGCCGGCTTGCCGGCGATGCAGGCGACTCGGTCTAAAGCCCTGCAATCAGCTCACGATAATCAACCACCGCCGCAAACTCCGCCGTGTCCTTCGGCCCCTTGCGGCTGTCCGGCTCCTTCACCGCCAACAAATGCGCGACCCCAAAATCCCGCGCACTGCGCAGGATCGACAACGTATCGTCGATAAACAGGCTGCGCGCCGGATCAAACCCGATATCCGCCTGCAATGCCTGCCAGAACTGCGGATTCTCTTTGGGAAAACCGTAATCATGCGAGCTGATCAACCGCTCGAAATACGGCGCCAGTTCAATTCGTTCCAGTTTCAGTGACAGCGAATCCCGGTGTGCATTGGTGATCATCACCACCCGCTTGCCGGCCTGCTTGATCGCCGCAAGGAACGTATCCGCGTCCGGGCGCAACGCGATCAGGTGTGCGGTTTCCAGTTTCAGCTCGCGCACCGACAGCTTCAGTTCGGCGCTCCAGAAATCCAGGCAATACCACTGCAACTGACCGGCATGGCGTTCAAACAGCGGCTGCAATTCCATCTCGGCCATGGCCCGGCTCACCCCGTGCAATTCGGCGTAACGCTGGGGCAAGTGTTCCAGCCAGAAATGGTTGTCGAAGTGCAGGTCCAGCAGCGTGCCGTCCATATCGAGCAGAACGGTGTCGATGTCTCGCCAGGGCAGCAGGGACATAAAAAACTTCTCCAGCGGTAAAAGAGATATCCGAGGTCAACAATCAGGATAGGCCGGGTATAGTAACGCGTTCACGCCAAGGAGCTTTTCATGCGCCAGAAACCCACCATCCTCGCCCGCGAGATTGTCGCCACCAGCCGCTTGTTCTGCGTCGAAGAGCTGAAATTGCGCTTTTCCAATGGCGTGGAGCGCACCTATGAGCGGCTGGTCGGCAAAGGCGCCGGGTATGGCGCGGTGATGATCGTGGCGATGCTCGACGCAGATCACGCGGTTCTGGTCGAGGAATATTGCGGCGGCACCGATGAATACGAGATGTCGCTGCCCAAAGGCTTGATCGAGCCGGGTGAAGACGTGCTGGCGGCGGCCGAGCGTGAGCTCAAGGAAGAAGCCGGGTATGGCGCGCGGCAACTGGAACACCTCACCGAGCTGTCCTTGTCGCCGGGTTACATGAGCCAGAAAATTCAGGTGGTGCTGGCCACCGATCTGTACGAAGAGCGGCTTGAAGGCGACGAGCCTGAACCGATGCGCGTGGACAAGATCAACCTGCGAGAGCTGTCGGCCCTGGCCCAGAACCCGAAATTCACCGAGGGCCGTGCCTTGGCGGCGCTGTACCTGACCCGAGATTTGCTGACTCAGCGCGGAGTGTTCCTGCCATGATTTTCCCTCATCCATTGATGGCGCCGGTGATTGAACTGGCATTGAAGGCTGGCGATGCGATCCTGCCGTTCTGGCGCACCGGCACGACCGTGACCGCCAAGGCCGACGATTCACCGGTCACCGCTGCCGACCTGGCCGCTCATCATCTGATTCTGGCCGGGCTGACCGCGCTGGACCCGAGCATCCCGGTGTTGTCCGAAGAAGATGCCAACATCCCGCAGAGCGTGCGCGCCGGCTGGCAGCGCTGGTGGCTGGTCGATCCGTTGGACGGCACCAAGGAGTTCATCTCCGGCAGCGAAGAATTTACCGTCAACATTGCGTTGATCGAGCAGGGGCGCGTGGTGTTTGGCGTGGTGTCGATGCCGACCAATGGGCGTTTCTACGTCGGTGGTGCCGGTCTGGGCGCGTGGCGTGGTGATAAGGACGCCGAGCCGCTGCCGATTCAGGTTCGCACCGTACCCGCCCCGGGCGAGGCCTTCACGGTCGTCGCCAGCCGTCGGCATTCGAGCCCTGAGCAAGAGCGCTTGCTCGCCGGGTTGAGCGACAGCTTGGGTGAGCTGCAACTGGCCAATATCGGCAGTTCGCTGAAGTTTTGTTTGTTGGCGGAAGGGGCGGCGGATTGTTACCCGCGTCTGGCGCCGACTTCGCAGTGGGATACGGCGGCGGCCCAGGGTGTGCTGGAAGGGGCGGGCGGTGAAGTGCTGGAGTTGAGTGGCGTGCCGTTCAGCTATCCGGCGCGGGAGTCTTTGCGGAACGCGTTTTTCCTGGCGCTGCCTGCAAAGGCTGCCTGGCGTGAAAAGTTGCTGGAACTGGCACGCGGCTAAGACCTTTCTTTGTGGGAGCGAGACCGGCTTGCCGGCGATGGCGGCGGGTCAGGCAACTACGATGTTGGCTGGACGGCCGCCATCGCCGGCAAGCCGGTCTCGCTCCCACAGGTTTTGTGGCGTTCCGGTTTACCGGTGCAGGACGTACTGCCCGGCAAACCTCACGGCGTCTTCATCGCTATCGGCATTCACAATCCGCGAATGCAGCGTCAACCGCGCTCTTCCATAGCGCTGATACATCGCCAGAAACTTCTTCCACACCGCCGCACTCGGCGCCTGGCAAATCGCGATCGCGTCCATGGTCACTGGCAGCGGATAGCTGATTTGCCCTTCGTGAATCACGATGTGCCCGTCTTCAATCCCTTCTTCGCGCAAACGCAAATGCAGCCAGCCCCAACCCGCCAGTACCGCGCCGCAGTACAGGCTGCCGCCGAACATGGTGCTCTTGTGATTGACGTTGGCTTCCAGCGGCAAGTGCAGGCGCAGTTGCTGGTCGTGCCAGTCGAGCACTTTGATGCCCATGGCTTGCGTCAGGGGAATGTCGCGGTGGAGGACTGATTCCAGGTGACGACTGTCGCGGTTCATGACGGGGCCTTTTGTTTGAAGAGGACGGTTTGACGGTCGATCAATCGAGTTCGTCGCTCGGGTGGTGGTCGGCGAAATTCAGTCCGTGCTTGCGCAGTTTGTCGTGCAAGGTTTTGCGCGGAATGCCGAGGGCTTCGGCGAGGCTGCGCACCGAGCTGTGAGAGCGCGCCAGTTCGGCGGCAATCAGCGTTTTCTCGAAGTTTTCCACCTGCTCGCTCAAGCCACCGCTGACCGCTTCAACCGTTGTGCCCGCCGTGCCATCCGGCGCGTTGTTGTCCAGCGCCAGTTCGAGGCCCAGGGCAAAACGCTCGGCGGCGTTTTGCAACTCCCGCACGTTGCCCGGCCAGGTGTGACGCAGCAGCAGCGCCCGTTGCCCCGGTTGCAGTTCGTGGGGTGGCAAGCCATGGCGAGCACTGGCTTCATCGGCGAAGTGCTGGAACAGCATCAGCGCATCTTCACCGCGTTCGCGCAGCGGCGGAATGCGCAGCGGGGCGACGTTCAGGCGGTAATACAAGTCGGCGCGGAAGCGGCCCTGGTCGGCGGCCTGGCGCAGGTCTTCCTTGGTCGCGGCGATGATGCGGATGTCCAGCGGGATCAACTGATTGCCGCCCAGACGCTCGACTACACGTTCTTGCAGCAAGCGCAGCAATTTCACCTGCACGTCCAGGCTCATGCTTTCGATTTCATCGAGGAAAACCGTGCCGCCGCTGGCGAATTCGAACTTGCCGATACGGCGCTTCTGCGCACCGGTAAACGCGCCCGGCTCGTGACCGAACAACTCGCTTTCCACCACGGATTCGGCCAGAGCCCCGGCGTTGATCGCCACGAACGGGCCGTTACGCCGGTTCGACAAATCGTGCAGCGCCCGCGCCACGACTTCTTTGCCGGCGCCGGTTTCGCCGAGGATCAGCACATCGGCCTTGGTCGCCGCCAGTGCGCCGATCTGCTCGCGCAGACGCAGCATTGGCGCCGATTGCCCGACCAGCCTTGTGCTCAGTTCATTGCGGTCGCTGAGGGCCAGACGCAAGCTGCGGTTGTCCAGCACCAGTCGGCGCAGGGCCAGCGCGCGGCGCACGCTGTCGAGCAAGGCATCGCTGGCGAAGGGTTTTTCCAGAAAGTCGTAAGCGCCAGCGCGCATGGCTTGCACCGCCAGCGGCACGTCGCCGTGACCGGTGATCAGCAGCACCGGCAGTTCCGGGTCCTGGGCGTGCAGTTCGGTCAGCAGTTCGAGACCGTCCATGCCGGGCATGCGGATATCGCTGACCACCACGCCCGGCCAGTCGCGTTCCAGTTGCCCGGCCAGGCCCTTGGCTTCGGCGAGCGGCAGGATTTTCAGGCCGGCCAGATCCAGCGTCTGGCTCAGGGCCTGGCGCAGATGGGGATCATCGTCGATCAGCACGACCTGGATGCGGTTGTCGATGGTCATGCACTTCGGTCCTCGGACGGTTGCAGGCTCACGCCCGGTGCGCCTGCGCGCAGTTTCAGGGTAATCAGGGCGCCGCCTTCCTTGTGGTTGGCGAACGACAGTTCACCGCCGAAGGCGCGCATCAGGGTTTCGCAAATCGCCAGCCCCAGACCGAGCCCCTGGGTGCGGGTCTTGGTGGTGTAGAAGGGCTCGCTGGCGCGGCCAAGAGCTTCCATGCAAAAGCCGGGGCCGTTGTCGCGAATGTACAGATTGACGCCGTCGGCGGTGGATTGGGCACTCAACCAGAGTTTACGCGGCGGGCCTTTTTCCGTCAGCGCGTCCAGTGCGTTGGCCAGCAGGTTGCCGAGCACCTGGCGCAGACGGGTTTCCCCGGCCTCGACCCACAGCGTGGCGGCGGGCAAATCGCGGATCAGCTCGACTTCCATGCTCCGTCGACGCTTGGCCAACAGCGCCAGCGCGTCGTCGAGCGCCGGTTGCAACGCAACGCTTTCCGGCGCGTGGCGATCACGACGGGCAAAGGCGCGCAGGTGCGCGATGATCGAAGCCATGCGGCCGGTCAGTTCGCTGATCAGTTTGAGGTTGCCGCGCGCATCGTCGGTGCGCTGATGATCGAGCAGCACTTCGGCGTTTTCCGCGTAGCTGCGGATGGCGGCCAGCGGTTGATTCAGTTCATGGCTGATGCTTGCCGACATGGTCCCGAGCGCCGACAACTTGCCTGCCTGCACCAGGTCATCCTGGGCGCGTACCAGTTCCTGCTGGGCGTGTTCGCGCTCCAGCACTTCCTGTTTCAGTCGGCGGTTCAGGCCTTCGAGGTCGCTGGTTCGTTCAGCGACCCGGCCTTCCAGTTCGCGCCGGGCCTTGGCTTCGAAGGCGATCCGTTCAAGGTAGTGGCGGCGCCGTTGCATCATCAGGCCGAGCAGCAGCATCAACACCAGCAGCGTCGCGCCGCCGATGGCGACCACCGTGCGCACCGGGCGATCGATCAAAGTGCGCGGTGCAAGAATGCTGACGCTCCAGCCGGTTTCGTCGATCTGCCGGGTCTGGGTCAACCAGGCGTCGGGATTGAGATTCAACGGTTTCGGGTCACGGGTCGGATAGGGTTGAATCGCGGTGATTGCCTCGCGCTCGCCCTCGCCCAGTGGCCGGGTCGCGCGGAATCGCCACTCTGGCCGCGAGGTGAGGATGACCACGCCGTTGTGGTCGGTGACCAGCAGTTGTTCCGGAGTTTTACCCCAAAGGCTTTCGGTGTGGTCCAGGTCGACCTTGACCACCAGCACGCCGAGGATTTTTTCGCCGTCACGCACGGCCGCCGCAAAGAAGTAACCGCGTTTGGCCGAGGTGGTGCCCAGCCCGAAAAACCGCCCGAGACGCCCGGCCATGGCTTCGCTGAAGTAGGGGCGAAACGAAAAATTCCGGCCGACGAAGCTGTCGTGTTTGTCCCAGTTGGACGCCGCAAGGGTCTTGCCGGTGGTGTCCATCAGGTACATGACTTCGGCACCGGTCTGCGCGCTGATGTTCTTCAGCAGGCGGTTGGCATTGCCTTGGGTCACACCGTCGTCGGGGGCCCCGAGCGTGGCGCGCAGGGCCGGCAGGTCGCCGAGGATCTGCGGCAGCACTTCATAACGGTGCAGGGTGCCCAGCAGGTTGGCGACGTACAAGTCGAGGGTCTGCCGGTTCTGCCCGGCCAGTTCGCTGCGGTAATAACGCTCGGCCAGATGCTCCAGCGGCCACAGCAACGGCGCCAGGCACAGCGCCAGCAGGGCGAGGCTACGCCAACGGGGTCTGCGGGGGAGGGTCGGAGTCATGAGCATCAGGCGCCTGAGGGTACAGGCGCATTATGCCTAGGCTTGCCCGGCAAGACACTCGCGCAGCGCGGTTTGCCAGTCTGGCTGACTGACGCCCCATTCGCGGAGCAAGCGACTGCAATCGAGGCGCGAGTTCAACGGTCGGGCGGCAGGCGTCGGGTAATCGCTGGAAGGGATGGGCAACAGGTGCGCGCAAGGCTTGCCCTGTTTGCGCAGCGCTTCACCAATGGCCTGGGCGAAACCGAACCATGAGGTTTCACCTTGAGCGGTCAGGTGATAAGTGCCCCAGGCGCCCCGCTCACCGGCCTGCCAGCGCTCGATCAGGGCGAGGGTGCTGTTGGCGATCGTGCCGGCCCAGGTGGGCGCGCCGATCTGATCGGCAACGATGCGCAACTCGGGTTTTTCTTGCAGCAGACGCTGCATCGTCAGCAGGAAATTGCTGCCACTGGCCGAGTAGACCCAACTGGTCCGCAGAATCAGATGCATGCCCCCCACCGCCGTGATGGCTTGTTCGCCAGCCAGTTTGCTCTGACCGTAGACCCCCAGCGGCTTGGGCGCGTCGGCTTCGTTGTAAGGCTCGCCCTTGCTGCCATCGAACACATAATCGGTGGAGTAGTGAATCAGCGGGATGCCCAGCGCCAGTGCTTCTTCGGCCAGAATTCCCGGGCCCGTCGCGTTGATGGCGAACGCCAGCTCAGGTTCGCTTTCTGCCCGATCGACCGCCGTGTGAGCGGCGGCGTTAATGATCAGGTCGGGATGAGCGAGCCGGACCTGTTGGCGAATCTGTTCCGGTTGAGCCAGATCGAGTTGATCGCGCCCCAGCACCATGAGTTCATCAGCCGCACTCAAGCGACGCTGCAGTTCGCGGGCGACCTGGCCGTGCTGGCCAATGATGAGAATTCGCAAAGGGATTTTCATGGAAGCAGTTCAGATTCCTGCCAGCTTTTACCGTGTTGGTCCTTTTCTGACAGTTGAGGCGCTTCTTCCAGTTCCCAGTCGATGGCCAGTGTCGGATCGTCCCAGCGAATGCAGCGATCTGACGCCGGGTCGTAATAGTCGGTGGTTTTGTAGAGAAACTCGGCGTACTCGCTGAGTACCAGGAAGCCATGGGCGAAGCCTTCCGGTATCCACAACTGACGATTGTTCTGTGCGGACAAACGCACACTGGCCCAGCGTCCGAAGTTTGGCGAACTGCGGCGGACATCAAGGGCCACATCGAGTACTTCCCCCGCAGTCACCCGAACCAGCTTGCCCTGGGTGTGTTGCACCTGATAGTGCATGCCACGCAGCACGCCTTTTCGCGAACGCGAGTGGTTGTCTTGAACGAACGCTTTCTTGAGGCCGGTGGCGTTTTCAAACTCACGGACATTGAAGCTTTCATAGAAAAACCCACGTTCGTCACCAAAGACCTTCGGCTCGATAATCAGCACACCTGGTAACTGGGTGGGGGTGACTTTCATTACGCTTCTCCGGCAATCGTATAGAGATACTGGCCATAACCGGTCTTGCCGAAATACTTCGCTCGCTCAAGCAAGTGCTCGCGATCGATCCAGCCATTCATGTAGGCAATTTCTTCGAGACAGGCCACTTTCAGTCCCTGGCGGTGTTCGATGGTTTGCACGTATTGCGACGCTTCGAGCAGGCTGTCGTGAGTGCCGGTGTCGAGCCAGGCGAAACCGCGGGTAAAGCGCTCGACCTGAAGTTTGCCGCGTTGCAGATAGGCGTTGTTAACATCGGTGATTTCCAGCTCGCCGCGCGGTGACGGTTTGACGGCCTTGGCAATGCGGATAACGTCATTATCGTAGAAATACAGCCCGGTGACCGCATAGCTGGACTTTGGCTTGAGCGGTTTTTCTTCGATCGAGATGGCGCGGCCTTCTGCGTCGAAGTCGATCACGCCAAAGCGCTCCGGGTCCTTGACCCAATAGCCGAATACCGTCGCGCCGCTGGTTTGCTGCGCCGCTCTTTGCAACTGGCCACCGAAGTGCTGACCGTGGAAGATGTTGTCACCGAGGATCAGGCACACCGGGTCGTCGCCGATGAATTCCTCACCAATCAGAAACGCCTGGGCCAGGCCATCCGGCGTAGGCTGTTCGGCGTAGCTGAAATGGACGCCGAACTGACTGCCGTCACCCAGCAGGTTGCGGTACTGCGGCAGATCCTGCGGGGTGGAAATCACCAGGATTTCCTTGATGCCAGCCAGCATCAACACCGAGATCGGGTAGTAGATCATCGGCTTGTCGTAGATCGGCAACAGCTGTTTGGAAACGCCTAGCGTGATCGGGTGCAGGCGCGTGCCCGACCCTCCAGCCAACACAATTCCTTTCATCATGCGAGTAACTCCTTGATATCGGTGGAGCCTAGTCGTTCACCCTGATAACTGCCATCTTGAACGCGGCGGCACCATTCCAGGTTTTCCAGATACCACTGAACGGTTTTGCGCAGACCGGTTTCGAAGGTTTCTTCCGGCACCCAACCCAGGTCGCGCTCGATTTTGCCGGCATCGATCGCGTAACGCAGATCGTGCCCGGGGCGGTCCTGGACGAAGGTGATCAAGTCGGCATATCGGGTAACACCGGCTGGTTTGACCGGGGCAAGTTCTTCGAGCAGGGCACAGATGCTGCGCACCACGTCGATGTTCGTCTGTTCGTTGTGTCCGCCAATGTTGTACGTCTCGCCGACGACACCTTCGGTGACTACTTTGAGCAACGCTCGTGCGTGATCCTCGACGAACAGCCAGTCGCGGATCTGCAGGCCGTTTCCGTAGACCGGCAGCGGTTTGCCGGCCAGCGCGTTGAGAATCACCAGCGGAATCAGTTTTTCGGGGAAGTGGAACGGGCCATAGTTGTTCGAGCAGTTGGTCAGCAATACCGGCAGCCCGTAGGTGCGCTGCCATGCGCGGACGAGGTGGTCCGAGGCCGCTTTGCTGGCGGAGTACGGCGAGCTTGGCGCGTACGAAGTCGTTTCGGTGAACAGATCATCGACACCGTGCAGGTCGCCGTAGACTTCGTCGGTGGAGATATGGTGGAAGCGGAAGGCGCTTTTTTCCGGCTCGGCCAGCGTGTGCCAGTAGGCGCGAGTGGCCTCCAGCAGGCTGTAGGTGCCGACGATATTGGTTTGAATGAAGTCCGAAGGCCCATCGATGGAGCGGTCGACATGGGACTCAGCCGCCAGGTGCATGATGGCGTGTGGCTGGAAACGTGTCAGTACGGCGCTCACGGTGGCTTGGTCGACAATATCGGCCTGCACGAACTCGTAGCGAGTGTCGGTGGCAATGCTGGTCAGCGATTCGAGATTGCCCGCATAGGTCAGTTTGTCCAGGTTGAGCACTTCATGCTCGGTGTGCCGAATCAGCTGGCGAACCAGGGCAGAGCCGATGAAACCGGCGCCGCCGGTGATAAGAATACGCATGTGGGCCAGCCTTTTTTTCCGTCAGACGATATAGCGAAGATCATAGCTTGTCGGCAGGAGAGTGGTGGTGCAAGAGGGTTGTGTCTGCAATTTGGGTTTTGTGGCGTAAACAGGGGGTTGATTATCGACCGATGCGGTGGCGATATAAGCGCCTAATAAAATTTCAGGGGTTGTTGTATGCCGCTCGCCACGTTGATTCATCGCGCCAGTTTGCCCAGCCCGCAAGTGTCTGCGGAGCAAGCGCTTGAGCTGCTCGAGGGGCATTACGGGCTGAGCGCAAAGCTGCAGGCGCTCGGCAGCCAGCAAGACCTCAACTTCCGCGTTGACAGTCAGCATGGGCGTTTCGTCCTGAAAATCTGCCGGGGCGACTATTCGGTGCTGGAGCTGCAAGCCCAGCATGCCGGGCTCAAGCATCTGGCCGAACACTCCGGTGTGCCGGTGCCGCGAGTGATTGCCGCGCAAAGCGGCGCCGACCTGCTGTCACTGGAAATCGACGGGCAAGCGGTGCACGTACGCCTGCTCGAATACATCGAGGGCCAGTCGCTTACACATCTCGATCATCTGCCCGGATCCGTGGTGGCCGGTTTCGGCCGGCTCTGCGGCGAAATGGACCTGGCGCTGGCCGCTTTCGATCATGCGGGCCTTGAGCGCACCCTTCAGTGGGACGCCCGCCACGCGAATGCGTTGATCGCGCATTTGCTGCCAGTGATTGCAGATGACCGACAACGCGCGTTGATCGCCGAAGTGGCCGAACAGGCCGAGCGGCATTTGCAGCCGCTGGTGAACAAGTTGCCGGTACAAGCCATTCACATGGACATCACCGACGACAACGCGGTCTGGCAGCGCGATGCGCAACGCCAGTGGCAATTGCAGGGCGTGATCGATTTTGGCGATCTGGTCCGCACGTGGCGCATTACCGACCTGTCGGTGACCTGCGCGGCGCTGCTGCACCATGCCGGTGGCGATCCGTTCTACATTTTGCCGGCGGTTCAGGCTTATCACGCGGTCAATCCGTTGCAACACGAAGAGCTGCTGGCGCTGTGGCCATTGATCGTTTCGCGGGCGGCGGTGCTGGTGCTCAGCGGCGAGCAGCAGGTCAGCATCGACCCGGGTAATGCCTACAGTCGCGACAACCTGACCCATGAGTGGGAGATTTTCCGCGTGGCCACGTCGGTGCCGTTGGCGTTGATGGAAGCGGCGATCCTCACCTCGGTGGGTCACAGCCTGCCGGACATCGGCAGCGAAGGCTTCGCACCGCTGCTGCCGAGCCTGGTCGGGCGTGAATTTGCCTTGATCGATCTGGGCGTATTGAGCCCGCATTTCGAGGCCGGTAACTGGGAACAGGAGGGGATCGATCAGCGTCTGTTGAGCGAAGCGGCTGCGGCCCACGGCTTGGCAGCGAGCCGTTATGGACAATACCGTTTGTCCCGCACACGCCCGGACAGTGCGACGGAACCAGACACCTGCCCGTTGCACGTCGAGCTGCGGGTGCCTCATGGCACTGCGGTCGAATCGCCGTTTGCCGGGGTTGTTCATCAACCGGCGCCGGGCGTGCTGCAACTGGACGGCCCGCAGTTGAGCGTGCGGCTGTGGGGCGTGACACCGTCGCTGCACACCGGTGCGGCACTGGTCAAAGGCCAGGTGTTGGGTTCGGTCAGCGGCCCGTTGCGGGTGCAGTTGTGCCGAGGCGCGGCGCTCGATGCGCCGTTGTTTTGCACGCCTTCGCGCGCGGCCGCCTGGCAAGTGTTGTGCCCGTCGCCGGCAGCGTTGTTGGGTCTGGCGTGCGATGCCGAGGCAGAGCTCGATGCGCAGACTTTGCTGGCGCGCCGCGACGCCAGTTTCGCCCGAACCCAGAAGCACTATTACGTCGACCCGCCGCGCATTGAGCGCGGCTGGCGCAATCACTTGATCGACATGCAGGGTCGCTCCTACCTCGACATGCTCAACAACGTCGCGGTGCTTGGCCACGGTCATCCGCGCATGGCCGCGGTCGCCAGTCGTCAATGGTCGCTGCTCAACACCAACTCGCGGTTCAACTACGCAGCGGTTGCCGAGTTTTCCGAGCGCTTGCTGAAACTGTCGCCGGAGGGCATGGACCGGGTGTTCCTGGTCAACAGCGGCAGCGAGGCCAACGACCTGGCGATCCGTCTGGCGTGGGCCTACAGCGGCGGTCGCGACATCATCAGCGTGCTGGAGGCGTATCACGGCTGGACCGTGGGCGCGGACGCGGTCTCGACCTCGATCGCCGACAACCCCAGGGCCTTGAGCAGCCGTCCCGACTGGGTGCACCCGGTAACCGCGCCGAACACCTATCGCGGCGAATTCTGTGGCCCGGACAGTGCGCCGGATTATGTGCGCAGCGTCGAACACAACCTGGCGAAAATCGCGGCGCAGCAACGCCCGCTGGCCGGTTTCATCTGCGAACCGGTGTATGGCAATGCCGGTGGTATTTCGCTGCCGCCGGGTTACCTGAAACAGGTCTATGCGATGGTCCGTGCGCAGGGCGGCGTGTGCATCGCCGACGAAGTGCAGGTGGGTTACGGCCGCATGGGCCATTTCTTCTGGGGCTTCGAAGAGCAGGGCGTGGTGCCGGACATCATCACCATGGCCAAAGGCATGGGTAACGGCCAACCGCTGGGCGCGGTGATCACCCGTCGGGAAATCGCCGAAGCGCTGGAGGCCGAGGGCTACTTCTTCTCGTCGGCGGGTGGCAGCCCGGTCAGTTGCCAGATCGGCATGGCCGTTCTGGATGTGATGGAGGAGGAAAAACTCTGGGAAAACGCCCAGGTCGTGGGCGGGTATTTCAAGGAGCGTCTTGAGGCGCTGATCGACAGTCATCCGCTGGTGGGCGCGGTGCACGGTTCCGGTTTTTATCTGGGCGTGGAGTTGATCCGCAACCGCGAAACGCTGGAACCGGCGACCGAGGAAACGACGGCGCTGTGTGACCGGCTGCGGGAGCTGGGGATTTTCATGCAGCCGACCGGTGATTACCTGAACGTCCTCAAGATCAAACCGCCGATGGTTACGTCGCGCCAGAGTGTGGATTTCTTTGTCGACATGCTGGCGAAGGTGCTTGACGAAAACCTGTAGGAGCCGGCTTGCCGGCGATAGCGGCAGGTCAGTCGACGTAAATGTTGAATGACAAGACGCCATCGCTGGCAAGCCAGCTCCTACAGGTGGTGGGGGTGACTAAGTTCGATTGTTATCGGGTTTAAGCGCTGTTGTTTTCGACAGAATGAAGATTAATCGCTTTTAAAGCCGATTTTTATCGGCTATAAAGTCGCCATTGCCGCGGCGTGTCTCTTCACGTCCGGCGCTTCCCTTTCTGTCATCGGTCGATGCCAAACTCGACCCACAGCACTTGCCCGGAGATGATTCATGAGCCGTATCGTTACCGTCGCCGCCACCCAGATGGCCTGTTCCTGGGACCTTGAAGCCAACCTCGAAACCGCTGAAAGGCTGGTCCGTGAGGCTGCGGCCAAAGGCGCGCAGATCATCCTGATCCAGGAACTGTTCGAGGCGCCGTACTTCTGCCAGAAGCCGAACCCGGATTACCTGCAACTGGCCACGACGGTTGAAGACAACGTCGCCATCAAGCATTTCCAGAAAGTCGCCAAAGAACTGCAAGTAGTGCTGCCGATCAGCTTCTACGAACTGGCCGGCCGCGCACGTTTCAACAGCATTGCGATCATCGATGCCGACGGCTCCAACCTCGGGATTTATCGTAAAAGCCACATCCCGGACGGCCCTGGCTATCACGAAAAGTATTACTTCAACCCGGGCGATACCGGCTTCAAAGTCTGGAACACCCGTTACGCGAAAATCGGCGTGGGCATCTGCTGGGATCAGTGGTTCCCGGAATGCGCGCGCAGCATGGCGTTGCTGGGGGCGGAAATTCTGTTCTACCCGACGGCCATCGGCAGCGAGCCGCACGACAAGACCATCTCGTCCCGCGATCATTGGCAGCGTGTGCAACAGGGCCATGCCGGTGCCAACCTGATGCCGCTGATCGCCAGTAACCGCATCGGCAATGAGGAGCAGGACGAGTACGACATTACCTTCTACGGCTCGTCGTTCATCGCCAACCAGTTCGGCGAGAAGGTTCAGGAACTCAATAAAACCGAAGAAGGCGTATTGGTTCATCGCTTCGACCTCGACGAACTGGAGCACATTCGCAGTGCGTGGGGCTCGTTCCGTGATCGCCGCCCGAACCTATACAATGCGCTCAAAACCCTCGACGGTTCCCTGGAGTCCTGACCGCATGACCACTTTAAACAGCACCCCGCGCGCCGACGGCTTCTACATGCCCGCCGAGTGGGCGGCGCAAACCCAAACCTGGATGATCTGGCCCGAGCGTCCGGACAACTGGCGCCTGGGCGGCAAACCGGCGCAAGCCGCACACGTGGCGGTGGCCAAGGCCATTGCGCGTTTCGAACCGGTGACCGTGGCGGTGTCCGCCGGCCAATACGAAAACGCTCGGGCGCGTCTCGATGTGCCGAATATTCGTGTGGTCGAGATGTCCAGCGACGACGCCTGGGTCCGCGACACCGGCCCGACATTCGTCATCAATAACAGCGGTGAAGTCCGCGGCGTGAACTGGGACTTCAATTCGTGGGGCGGTTTTGACGGCGGGTTGTATTCGCCTTGGAACCGCGACTCGCAGGTCGGCGGCAAGATCCTCGAGATCGAGCGCAGCCCGCGTTATCGCACCGAGGGTTTTGTGCTCGAGGGCGGTTCGATTCACGTGGATGGCGAAGGCACGCTGATCACCACTGAAGAATGCCTGCTCAACCGCAATCGCAACCCGCACATGAACCGTGCGGAAATTGAAGCGATGCTCAGCGCGAATCTGGCTGTGGATAAAATCATCTGGCTGCCGGACGGTTTGTTCAACGACGAAACCGACGGCCATGTGGATAACTTCTGCTGCTACGTGCGTCCGGGCGAAGTATTGCTGGCCTGGACCGACGACCCGCAAGACCCGAATTACCCGCGCTGCCAGGCGGCGATGAAAGTGCTGGAAAGCAGCACCGACGCCAAGGGTCGCCCATTCACGGTGCACAAGATGCCGATTCCGGGGCCGCTGTATGCGACCGAAGAAGAGTGCGCCGGTGTCGATCCGGTGGACGGAACTCAGGAGCGCAATCCGACCGTGCGTCTGGCCGGTTCCTACGTGAACTTTCTCATCGTCAACGGCGGCATCATCGCGCCAAGTTTCGACGACCCGCTGGATGGTCCGGCCAAAGAGATTTTGCAGAGCCTGTTCCCGCAACACGAAGTGGTGATGGTGCCGGGCCGCGAACTGTTACTGGGAGGCGGTAACATCCACTGCCTTACCCAACAACAGCCCGCGCCGCACAAGGAGTGAGTGGGGTTGTAACAGCTTGAGTTGATTGCTAAATCGCTCAGGCAAACGTTTTCCCCGTACGCCTCGCAGAAAGCCCGCAGCCCGTCAGGACTGCGGGCTTTTTTGTATCCGCTTGTCGACCATCCAGACACATTGGCACAGCTCTTGTATCTCACCAGGTGTAGACAGGGAGGGGGAGGACTTCGATGTTCTGTCATAAACCTTGGATAAGTTAGCCGCTCACAAACCAGGAGAGAGCGCGGAAATGAACGCCGAAATGAATGTGGTGAGCGAGCGGGCATTGCATCCCCTGGCAGTAAAGAACAGCGATTCGCTCCAGATTCTGGCGCACTGGTTGAAGTCCAATGGAACGCGTCAGATCAGGGAACCTGATCCGCGCCGGATGATGATCGAGCGTTACCCCGCTGGTTTATTCAGCGAAGCGGAACTGGAAGCGTTGTGGGATGTGATGGAAGGATAAGAAGAAAAACAACGGATTGATAAAAGCGCTGCCGGGAGGGCGGCGCTTTTTTTATGGGCGATGGTTTTGTGGGCATTACGCAGACCCCTGTAGGAGCTGGCTTGCCAGCGATGGCGGTTTTTCATCCAGCATCAATGTTGAATGTTATGGCCTCATCGCTGGCAAGCCAGCTCCTACAGGGAGGTAGTGTGAAGTCTGGATCTTTGGTGTTTAGAAGCTGTAAGTCCCAGTCACCACCACGCTGCGCGGTTCACCCGGTTGAATCTGCGCCGCGCTGGTGGCCGACGAGTAATAGGTTTTGTCGCTGATGTTGTTCAGCGCCGCACGCAAATCCCAATCCTTCTGACGGAACCCGGCCAACGCATCCCAACGGCCATAACCCGGCAGTACGGTGGTGTTGAGGTTGTCGGCGTAGCGCTGGCCCACCAGGGTCAAACCGGTTTCGGCGTACCAGCCCATTTCCGGTTTCCAGGTCAGGAACAGGCTGCCGTTGTGCTTGGCCACGTTGCTGATGCGCTTGCCTTCAAAGCCGTTGTTGTCCTTCTCGACCGTCGCGTCCTGCACGCCCACGCCACCGCGCACGTACCAGTTGCCGACAATCTTGCCGGTGCCGGTCAGCTCGATCCCGCGGGAACGTTGCTTACCGGTAAGCAAGGTAATGGTCGGGTTGAGCGGATCGCTGGTGCGACGGTTGTAAAGCTCCAGCTCGTAGATCGCCAGCGTGGTGCTCAGGCGATCATCGAGCCAGTCGCTCTTCACGCCGATTTCCTTCTGCTTGGTCAGCTCGGGGCTCAGGTCGTTGGTGTTGCCGGCAGCGCCAGGCGTGATGCCGATCAAGCCACCGCCCACCGGGGAAAAGGTCTTGGTCCATGACGCATAGAAGGAATGATTCTGCAGTGGTGTCCAGACCAGTCCTACACGTGGGCTGGTGCTGTGGCTGTCGCGGTCCTCGGAAATGTCCCGCAGGTTGTTGGTCGATTCGATGTCGAAGGTGTCATAGCGCAGACCGCCCAACAGTTGCCATTCATCGTTCAGGCGCAGTTGATCCTGCACGTACACCGCACGGCTTTCGACTTCGGTGTGGTTGTCGCTGGATACCTGCATGCGTCCGGTGTGACGCAAATTGCGATTAGGGCTGTTCAGGTTCAGCGCCGGAACGGGCCGACTGCCGGGGCCGGTTGTGGCGGCGGTGTACAGGATCGGGTCGCGGCGCTGGCTGCCGATTTCGATGCCGGTCAGCAATCGATGCTCAAGGCCAAAGGTATCGAAACCACCCTCCAGCTCAACGTTGTTAAACACGTTGCGGGTATTCAGGTCCTGCTGCCAGTGCTGGCGCGTGACCGAGTTGGTCGCCGGGGTGTAGCCGATCAGGTAGGTGTTGTCGAAATCGCTGTTGAGCTTGAACACGCCCAAGGTCTGACGCAGTTGCCAGTTCTCGTTGATGTCATAGCTGAGTTTCGAGCGCAGGGATTGCGACTTGTCATCGATGAAATCGTTATCGCTGCCGTAGGTCGTATCCCGTCCGACATCGGCAGGGCGTCCGTTGACACCGGGAATTCCGCGATCCGGCGTACGGTTGTAGCGGCTGTATTCGTACTGCACCAACCAGTTCAGGTCGGGTGTCAGTTGCCAGCTCATCGACGGTGCGAACAACTGGCGATTGCCGCTGACGCCATCGCGGAAACTGTTCTGATCCATGTTGCCCATGTTCAGACGCAGGCTGATGTTCTCGCTGGGGTCGGTGCTCAGGTCCGCGTAAAGGCTGCGCAGATCGTTGCTGCCACCTTGGGCTTCGATGGTCGAACGGCGGCCGAATTCCGGCAGCTTGCTGACCCGGTTGACGATCCCGCCCTGGCTGCCACGGCCGTACAACACCGCCGCCGGCCCCTTGAGGACTTCGATGCGCTCGATGTTGTGCAGGTCGCGCACGTACTGGCTGTCGTCCCGAATACCGTCCAGGTAAAAGTCGTTGCTGGCGTCGAAACCGCGAATGCGCAAGCTGTCGAAGCGGGTGTCGGCGCCGCTGCTGACGTTGGGCATTCCGCTCAGCGCCGTGCCCAGATCGTTGGTCCCGTAATCGACGACGTTCGAGGTTTTTATCGAGTCGATGGCTTGTGGCACGTAGCGTACCGGCGTGGCCGTGCGGGTCGCTGTGCTGGTTTCTTTCACACGTGGATCGTCAGCCTCTGCTTCGGCGCTGATCGAAGTAGCCGGCAGGGTTGTAGGCGCGGCGTAGGAAAAACCGGCAGATAGCAAGGCAGAGAGCCCAAGACTGAAGGGCGTAAGACGAAATGGGGCAGGCATTAAGGACGCATCCGTAGGATTTTGGGTAGTATCGTGAAGGGTGCGAATGGTAATGCTTGCTATTTACTTCCGTGAATTATTCCTGAGAAGTTCCTTTGTTTGATTGTTTCAATTTGTGTCGTGGTTGTTACAGAAAGGATTTGCAGCATTCGACCGATTCATGAAACAGACTGAAAGCCATTCCGGCGTTTTTCAGAAACTGTCGCAGGGCTAACCTGCCGGCATCGATTTTTCCTACCTTATCGCCGGAGCCTTCCCATGATCCTTCACTACATTTACGACCCGTTGTGCGGCTGGTGCTACGGCGCAAAACCACTGGTGCAAGCCGCTCAGGCCGTTCTGCCGGTGATTGCCCATGGCGGCGGCATGATGAGCGGCGCCAACCGCCAGAGGGTCTCGCCACGTTTGCGTGACTACGTGATGCCCCACGACCGGCGCATCGCCGAGTACACCGGTCAGCCATTCGGCGAAGCGTATTTCGAAGGGTTGCTGCGTGACGAAACGGCGGTGTTCGACTCCGCTCCGCCGATTGCCGCCGTGCTCGCGGCGCAGCAGATCGCTGGCCGTGGGCTGGAGTTGTTAGGCCGTTTGCAGAGCGCGCATTACGTGGAAGGGCGGCGTATCGCCGATGAAGCCGTGTTGATCGAACTCGCCAACGACATCGGTCTGGAAGCCGAAGCCTTCTTGTCAGCGTTTGAAAACGCCGACACCGATGGCCACATCAAAGCCAGTCGCGCCTTGTTGGCCAACGTCGGCGGCCATGGTTTCCCGACCTTCGCCCTGGAGCAGGATGGCCAGTTCACGTTGATCGACATCAGCCCGTGGCTGGGCAAGCCGCAAGCCTTCGCGGCATGGCTGAGTCAATCGCTTCCCGCAGACGCCGCGACATCCGAGTTTCAAGCCTGTGGCCTCACCGGCTGTGCCCACTGAATTCTCCCGGAGCCTCTCATGGATAACCTGAGCCTGATCAAAAGCACCTACGAAGGCGCCAACTCCCAGGAAAATGCGCGAAACACCGCCGCAGCCCTGGCCGATGACGTTCGCTGGACCGAAGCCGCAGGCTTTCCCTACGCCGGCACCTACGTTGGTTTTGACGCCATCGTCGAGAACGTCTTCAAGCGTCTGGCCACCGAATGGGAAGGTTTTCAGCTGAAGATCGAGGACTACGTCGCACAGGGAGACAAGGTGTTTGCCTACGGCAATTACAGCGGAGTCTACAAAGCTACCGGCCGGCCGATGAATGCTCGCGTCGCCCATTTGTGGACCATCGCCAATGGCAAAGTTACCCATTTCGAACAATTCGTCGACAGCCACACCGTGCAGCTGGCAATCGTAGACAAGTAATTTCTTAGACGATTTTCACCTAATCACAGACGATTCATGAAATTGACACATGGTTAAGGGCGCGGATAGGATTCGCCCCAACGCCTGTGGCTAACCGCCATGACTCAAAAAAATAAAAAGGCCCGCTCCGCGATTTATCGTGGGCGGGCCTTTTTGTTTTCGGGTGAAAAAAGAGTGCGATAGCGCCGTTTCAGCCGTTCGACACAGCGCGTATCAACCCGAAATAAGGAAAAGAACAAAATGTTGAATAAGCGAATCAGCCTGATCGCTCTGGGGATGTTGAGTGCGACACAGGCCATGGCTAACGACCAGGCCGAATCCAAGGGTTTTGTTGAAG
The DNA here is from genome assembly GCF_017351735.1 of Pseudomonas sp. FW300-N2A2. Taxonomy (NCBI): domain Bacteria; kingdom Pseudomonadati; phylum Pseudomonadota; class Gammaproteobacteria; order Pseudomonadales; family Pseudomonadaceae; genus Pseudomonas; species Pseudomonas sp. FW300-N2A2. The sequence continues at coordinate 180,400 of NZ_JACNDU010000010.1, forward strand.
ACAGCAGCCTCAAAGTGCTGCTGCGCAATGCCTACATCAATCGTGACTACAAAGACAGTCGTGAGGACAAAGCCGAGTGGGGCCAAGCGGCCATCGGCACGTTCTCGTCCGGTTTCACCCAAGGCACCGTCGGTGTGGGTGTGGATGCGTTCGGTCTGTACGCACTGCGTCTGGATGGCGGCAAGGGTCGCACCGGCGCGCAAGGCATCGACTTCTTCAAGAAGGGCGACAGCGGCAACGCGGCTGACGACCTGTCGAAGGGCGGCGCTGCGGTCAAATTCCGTCTCTCCAGCACCACGCTGACTTACGGTGACCAGATGCCGGCCCTGCCGGTGTTGAGCTACGACAACGTGCGCCTGCTGCCGGAAAGCTATACCGGCACGCTGATCACCTCCAAGGAGATCAAAGGCCTGGAACTGAACGCCGGTCGCTTCACCGCCGAATCGCGCAAAAGCGCGGAAGGCCGTGACAGCGGTGGCCTGAAGTCGATCAACGTATTGGGCGGTAGCTACCAGTTCACCGAGCAGTTCAAGGCTGCGGTGTACGCGTCTGACGTTGAAGACGTGTTGAAGAAGCAATACGTGAACGCCAACTACGTGTTCCCGATCGACAAGGATCAGTCCCTGACCCTCGACTTCAACGGCTACCGCACCAAGCTGGACGATTCCTACGTCCGCGAAAGCGGTGCCACCGGCGATGACAACAAAATCTGGAGCCTGGCAGCTACCTTCGCCACCGGCCCGCACTCGTTCACCGTCGCTCACCAGCGCAGCACCGGCGACAGCAACCTGGGCTACGCCTACGGCGGCTATCAGAAGGATCAAGGTCGCGTCGGTGACGGTGGCAACACCATCTACCTGGCGAACTCCTACTGGTCCGACTTCAACGCTGAAGACGAGCGCAGCTGGCAGGTCGGCTACGGTCTGGACTTCAGCACGTTCGGCGTTCCGGGCCTGAGCTACAACGTGGCTTACGTGCGCGGCGACAACATCACCACCTCCACCAGCGAAGGCGGTACCGAGCGCGAAATCTTCAACCAGTTCAAGTACGTCGTGCAAAGCGGCCCGGCCAAAGACCTGAGCGTGAAACTGCGCAGCTCGATCCTGCGTGTTTCGCAGAAGTCGAGTGAGTACAACGTCAGCGGCAACGAAGTCCGTGTGTTCGTCGACTACCCGATCAACATTTTCTGATGATCGGTTGCACTATCGAGGCCTGATTAGAGGCTGAGAACGAAGAAGCCCCGACTGGTTCGGGGCTTTTTTGTGGGCGCGAATTGGCGTTCAAGGCCATCAGCTATTTCCTGCAAGGGTTCGGGACCGTTCTCGATAACGAAAGGGAGGGGGCTGATAGTCATAACGCGCTCAACAGAGTGAAATAGCGGCTGACTGATTCAGTTGATGGCCAAGCGATAGAGCCGTCTATCACGCTGAGTTGACCCCCGGAACTCCGCTCAACCACAATGCTTGAGGTAGCGCCAATGTAGCTACAAATTAACGATGAGGTTCTTACCATGGGTGCATTGCTGAAAACCACAGACGTGCGTTGCCGCATTGATGAAGATCTGAAGGCGCGAGCCACTGAAGTGTTGAGCGCTTGCGGCCTGAGTATCAGTGATGCAATGCGTCTTTTTCTTCGTCAGGTCGTAGCGACTCAAGGCCTCCCGTTTGAGGTACGCGTACCTTCGGAAAAAACGGCCCGCGCCATGAAGGAAGCACGAGAGATTCGCCAGCGGTTCGACTCGATAGACGACATGCTGAGGGACGCTGATGGCGAAACCGGAGAAAAAGCAAAAGCGCGCTGAGCTGCCCAGGCAGTGCGCACAAACGTCGGAATTCAAGAAGTCGTGGGAGCGTTACAGGCGTGCCGGACGCCGTGACATGAATGAAGTTCGCCACGTGATGGTCATGCTGTTTCTGGGTGAGCAACTGCCACCGGAATATCTGGATCACGCGCTATCGGGTGACTGGACGGGTTTTCGAGAGTGCCATATAGGCGGTGATTTCTTGATGATTTATGAGGACACGCGTTCCGATCTGATCACATTTGTTGATCTCGGAAGCCATTCCGAACTCTTCAAGTAGGTTTTTAAAGATAGCCCCGACTGGTTCGGGGCTTTTTTGTGGGCGGCGCGAGGCTCTAGGTCGGGACAAGTGCGTCAGGTGCTCAGCGGTTACTGATGACAAATGATCAAAACGAGCATCCAGAATGATTGATTTGCGCAATTCGTAAGGGTGGCATAAGATTATTTTGACTGAATCAATCACTCTTGTGATCGATTCAGTCAGTTTCGAGGTGAAACACGTCTTACCCCACAATTATAAAAGGAGACCCTCGTGGCCCAATTTCCTATCAAGCGCACCATAGAACGCATTCCGGGCGGCATGATGATCGTGCCCCTGCTGATCGGTTCGCTGGTCGCCACCTTCATGCCTGATACGCCCAAGTTTTTCGGCTCCTTCACCAACGCGCTGTTCACCGGAGCGTTGCCTATCCTCGCGGTGTTTTATGTGTGCATGGGCGCGAGCATCAACATCAAGGCCACGCCTTACCTGCTCAAGAAGGGCGGCACGCTGCTGATTACCAAAGTCGGCATCGCCGTGCTCATCGGTATCGTGCTCGGGCATTTCCTGGGCGAGCAGCCGATTTCGTCAGGCCTGTTCGCCGGCATCTCGACGTTGGCGGTGGTCGCCGCGATGAACGACACCAACGGCGGCTTGTACATGGCGCTGATGGGGCAGTACGGTCGCTCCGAAGACGTCGGTGCCTATTCGGTCATGTCCCTGGAATCCGGCCCGTTTCTGACCATGGTCACCCTTGGCATCGCCGGTCTGTCGGCGTTCCCGTGGCCGACGCTGGTGGGCAGTATCCTGCCGTTGGCGCTGGGCATGTTGCTGGGCAATCTCGACCGCGACATGCGCGACTTCCTGGCCAAGGCCGTTCCGGTGATGATCCCGTTTTTCGCTTTGGCGCTGGGCGCAAGTCTGGATCTGCACAACGTCTGGCAGGCCGGTTTGCTGGGTCTCGGCATGGGTGTTGCGGTGGTCGTGTTGACCGGTATTCCACTGTTCTTCGCTGATCGTTTGACCGGTGGCACGGGCGTCGCGGGTGTCGCTGCGGCTACCACCGCCGGGAACGCCGCAGCCGTTCCTGCGCTGATCGCGGCAGCCAATCCGGTTTACGCTGAAGCAGCCAAGAGCGCGACCATATTGGTAGCCGCCTGCGTGGTGGTCACCGCGATTCTTGCGCCGATACTCACTGCCGCCGTCGCCAAGCGCGTACAAAAGCGCAACCCTGTCGTCGTCTCTGAGCAGGAGATCGAACCTCAAAAGCAGGAGGCGTTGCGATGAGGATTCTGATCATCGCCGATGATCTGTCCGGAGCGGCGGATTGCGCCATCGGCTTTGCGAGTGTGGGGCTGCAAACGGTGGTCACGCTCGATCCGCTGAACGACTCGGCCGATGCTCAGGTGATCGCTGCTGATACGGACACTCGCCGCCTCTCTGCGGCGCAGGCTGCCGAGCGCACCGTTGCCGCGTTCAAGGCGCTGCATCAGCCTGGGCAGCGGTTGTACAAGAAAATCGATTCGACCCTGCGCGGTAACTGGGCAGCGGAAGTTGCTGCCCTGCAACCCTTGGCCGGCCTGGCGATCGTTGCCCCGGCATTCCCTGCTACGGGGCGCACGTTGCGCGGCGGTCGGGTCTTCGTGAACGGTCAACCGCTGGAAACCACCGATACCTGGAAGCTCGAAAACGCTGATCGCCCAGCTGACGTAGAAGCGATGCTCATCGCCGCCGGCCTGAGTACCGCGAAGCTGGACCTCGACACTTTGCGCGGCAACGAAAATGCGCTCGCGCAGCACATCACCGAAGTCGCCCGCAGCGGCACGCAGGCCCTGATCGTCGATGCACAAATCGAAGACGATCTGCTGACCCTCGCTCGCCTGACTGCGTCGATGGATCAGCCGCTGTTCTGGATCGGTTCGGGAGGCCTGGCGCGGGAAATCGCTAGCCTTCCGGATTTCTCAGAAACGCGGTTCACGGCCATCGAACCGACGGCGCAGGAAAAAAACCAGGCGCCGATTCTGATCCTCGTCGGCAGCCTTTCCGGCGTCTGCGAGCGGCAATGCGCGCTGCTCAAGGAGCGCGGCGGTGTCAGCGAATTGGTCGTCCCGCCTGAGGTCCTTCGCCAGGGCGTCGCCCATGAAGATTGGGCAACCTGGCAGGCGCGCATTGGCGAGCAACTCGATGGCTGGAGCGACCTGCTGCTGCGCATCGGTCGCGATGATGCGTTCGATCCGCAAGAGGGCGCACAACTTTCAAGCATGTTGGCCGTGCTGGTCGAACCGCACTTCGCCAAGGTCGGCGGCCTGATCGCCACCGGCGGCGAGACGGCCCGGGCCATTTTGACCACCGTCGGCATCGACAGCCTGCAACTCATCACCGAAATCGAGGCCGGCGTTGCCTTCGCCCGCCCGACTGTTTCCCGGCAAGGCCATCGTCCCGGCATCGTGACCAAGGCCGGCGCGTTCGGCACCGATCACGCTTTGTATGCGGCATGGCAACACCTGAGCGACAGCGCCGATCGCTCCTCGCCCCAACGCACACGAATCCAAGGACTCGAATGAACACTATGAGCAATTACCTCCCTATCATCGGTATCACCATGGGCGACGCCTCGGGTGTCGGTCCGGAAATCGTGGTCAAGAGCCTGACTCACGACATCGTCTATCAACAATGCCGACCGCTGGTGATTGGTGATGCGCGCCGTCTCGAACAAGCCAATGTGATTGTCGGCGGCAGCGCCAAAATTCGCCGTATCAAGGACGCTTCCGAGGCACGCTACGAGACCGGCGTGATCGACTGCATCGACCTCGACCTGATCCCCGACGACCTGCCATTCGGCGAACTCTCGCCCATCGCCGGTGACGCCGCTTACCAATACATCGCTCGTGCCGTGGAGCTGGCGCAGGCTAATCAGATTGACGCGATCTGCACCGCGCCACTGAACAAGGAAGCGCTGCACGCCGGCGGCCACAAATACCCTGGCCACACTGAAATGCTTGCGCACCTGACCAACGTCGATGAAGTTTCCATGATGCTGGTGGCACCGCAGCTGCGGGTAATTCACGTCACGACCCACATCGGTATCATCGACGCGATCCGCAAGATCGAGCCGGGCCTGGTTCAGCGCACCATCGAGCGCGGCAACGCGACGCTGATCAAGGCCGGCATCGCCCGCCCGAGCATCGGCGTGTGCGGGATCAACCCGCATGCCGGTGAAAACGGCCTGTTCGGTTATGGCGAAGAGGAAGAAAAAATCATCCCTGCGGTGAAGCTGTTGCAGGAACGCGGCCTCGATGTCACCGGCCCGCTGCCGGCCGACACCCTGTTCTTCCGCGCCGGACGCGGCGACTTCGATCTGGTGGTCGCGATGTATCACGACCAGGGCCACGGTCCGGTCAAAGTGCTCGGCCTGGAGGCAGGCGTGAACGTCACCGTCGGCCTCGACGTGATCCGCACCTCGGTCGACCACGGCACCGCATTCGACATCGCCGGCAAAGGCATCGCCGATGAGCGCAGCCTGCTCGAAGCGCTGCGCCAGGGCGCGGAACTGGCTACGCGACGGGGATGAGTCGCAGGGGCGCTGTCGTGTAAGATCGACCACCGTCCACCGTGCGAGACCCGCCATGAAAGCCTCCGAACGCCACCGCGCCATCCTCGACCTCGTACGCATCGGCGATGCCAACGTCGAGCAATTGAGCGCGGCCCTCGGCGTTTCCGAAGCCACGGTGCGACGCGACCTGACCATGCTCGCCAAACAACGGCACCTGGTGCGCACCTACGGCGGCGCCACCGCCGTGGTCGGCGTGCATGAACCGGAAGCCTCCCTCGAAGAACGCAAAACCAGCCAGTGGGAACAGAAAGACGCCATCGCCCAAGCGGCGGCGGCGCATGTCCAGGACGGCGACACCGTCCTGCTCGACGGCGGCACCACCTGCGCCGCGCTGGCCCATCACCTGTGCTCGCGACAAGACGTGCACGTGGTCACCAACAACCTGCTGGCGGTGATGGCCCTGGCCAATGCGCCGGGCATTCGCCTGACCTTGATCGGTGGCGACTTGCGCGGTTCGAGCATGAGCACGTTGGGGCCGTTGGCGGAGTTGACGTTAAGTCGACTGAGCGTCGACAAAGCCTTCCTCGGCGCGGACGGCGTGGTCGCGGAATTTGGCTTGTGCGAAGCGAGCGCGCAGCAAGCGTATCTCAAGGAATGCATCATCAAACGGGCTGCGCAGATTGTGGTGCTCGCCGACACCGACAAACTCGGCCGTGCGCGGCAACAGCACTGGACGCCGATTGAGCGGGAGTGGCGGTTGATTACCGGGGCTACCGCCGATGAAGCTGCTCTCGCACCGTTTCACGCCCTCAAGCAAATCACCGTAGAAACCGTAATCGTCGATTAAACCCCCCGAACGTGTAGGAGCCGGCTTGCCGGCGATGGCGTCCTTAAAATCGCCATCGCCGGCAAGCCGGCTCCTACAAAAAATGCGATTCCCAACACGTGTCGCAAAAAGTGAAAAATTGCGCCTCGTAACAAGGCGGACTACTTCAAAAGAGGCTGAGTCCTACTGCGGAAACAGCCAGCGATAACTACTAAACAGCGCCCATCAATCGTCTACTGAGACCCCGCATACCGATGCATTTACATCGCAAAGTATGCGGACACCATTTTCGTCCTTCATTCGTTCGTGAAAACCACGAACAGAACAGATCGTCACGCAATGGCCGTCGCGCAAGATCGGTTGAAAGAGCTAAAAAGGTAGCTTCGGAAAATGGGGTTCAACGTCTAGCCAGCGTGAGCTTGTGAAATGACGATTTGTGGCAAGGCTCCGGGCTCGTTGGACGGCAATGTAAACGTGGTGCGCAAGCCCAGTTTATCCAGCATGTCCATCATTGCATCGATGGTGAATTTCTCGATCTTGCCAGTGGCCAGTTCTGAAATGCGTGATTGGGTAACGCCCAGCCTGGCTGCGGCCTCGCTCTGTTTGAGGCCCAGTTTTTTGATGCAGTCAGTGATGAATATCGACAACTCCATTTTCAAGGCCATTTTGCTGGCGACTTCCTCGTCATGCGTGACGTGGAATGGGCTGTCGAAGAATTGAATTGTCATGAAGCTCCACCTCGTCCCAAGTGATATCTAAAATTTTCGATAAAGAGAGGTTAGCTGATTGAGGATTTTTGATCCAAGCATTTTTCC